>NZ_JASSPE010000006.1:0-258622 GCF_030234105.1 Paracoccus sp. SSJ
GTCAGTATCGTCGGGACATTGGCGGTGACGCTGTTAAACGGCGATACAGCGTGGCCCGTGATTTGTTACGCCACGGCAATGGCAGTGCTGGTGTCGTTGGGGCTGGCGCTCCTTCGATCCCGTGATGCTGCCACCGAGAAGTCGCCAGTCGTCTAGCCGACGACTGGAAGCAAGCCCGCTCCGATGCGGCGCAATAATCTTCGAAACCTCGTGAATGGCGGTATCCTGTCTGGCAAGATACCGCTCATTTCCCTTGTCCCGTGGCGGCCGGTCATCGACCGCCAGCTCGGCCGTGAGGTCATGGGCATCGTGCAAAGCGGATCGGTGTCGTGGCAGTTGGGGCGGCAAAGGGGCATAAGCCTCTAATCTGTTGTAGATGAACGCAGCCGCTCGAAACCAGCGATGAGGCTGTCGAGTCCGAAGTTGAACGCAGCATCCATGCCGTCTGTTTCCAACTCGTGAAACAGATCGTGCAGGAAGGACGACGGTGCTTGCTCGGACACATCTGGCCTGTCCGGAACTCTCTCATCGGCATCAGATGCCTGCTGCTCGAGAACGGAACCGACCACATAGTGACTGACCGCCCGGAGCGCCCAAACGGCGCGCTTCGGACAAAAGCCCTCCGCGCAGAGAAAGCGTATTTGCGTCTCGGCGGTGCCAAAATTCGGTTCTGTCGGTCGAGTGCCGGCATGGATACGCGCGCCGTCGCGATAAGAGAGCAACGCCGTTCTGAAGCTCAGGGCATTCTCTTTCAGGAACACCCGCCAGTCCTCATTCTCTTCGGGTAGCGAGCGGGTATGGCGTTCCGCCAGCATCGCCTCGGCGAGCGCATCAAGCAGCGCTCGCTTGTTCTGGAAATGCCAGTAAAGCGCAGGCTGCTGAACCTTGAGGCGTTCAGCGAGCTTCCGCGTCGTCAGGCTGTCCATGCCAACCTCGTTCAACAGCTCTAGCGCCGCCGCGATCACGGTGCCCTTGTCCAGTTTGGTCATTCACGTTCCTTCGCCAGTGCTTGACAATTTATCACCGATAAGTTCTATGTCCATCTCCTTATCGTTGATAAAGTCGCTCCATTGAGCGGCGCTGGAGTTTCAGGTGCGCAGCTCTGCCATCATTGCCCTGCTGATCGTGGGTCTTGACGCCATGGGTCTCGGCCTCATCATGCCCGTCCTTCCGACGCTTCTGCGTGAGCTTGTGCCAGCAGAGCAGGTCGCTGGACACTATGGTGCCTTGCTGTCGCTCTATGCATTGATGCAGGTCGTCTTCGCGCCCATGCTTGGACAGCTTTCGGATTCTTACGGTCGGCGTCCGGTACTTCTGGCTTCTCTTGCAGGAGCCGCAGTCGATTACACGATTATGGCATCAGCGCCGGTCTTATGGGTGCTCTATATCGGCCGACTCGTGTCCGGCGTCACGGGCGCAACCGGAGCTGTAGCAGCCTCAACCATTGCCGATTCGACGGGGGAAGGTTCTCGCGCACGCTGGTTCGGCTACATGGGGGCCTGTTATGGGGCGGGCATGATTGCCGGGCCAGCACTTGGTGGCATGCTCGGTGGTATCTCTGCTCATGCCCCGTTTATCGCCGCCGCCCTTCTCAACGGGTTCGCGTTCCTGCTTGCCTGCATTTTCCTCAAGGAGACTCATCACAGCCATGGCGGGACCGGAAAGCCGGTTCGCATCAAACCATTCGTTCTGTTACGGCTGGATGATGCATTGCGCGGGCTAGGTGCGCTTTTCGCAGTTTTCTTCATTATTCAACTGATCGGCCAAGTGCCTGCAGCCCTATGGGTCATATATGGCGAGGACCGTTTTCAGTGGAACACCGCGACCGTTGGTTTGTCGCTCGCGGCGTTTGGGGCAACACATGCGATCTTCCAAGCGTTTGTTACCGGCCCGCTTTCAAGCCGGCTTGGAGAGCGGCGCACGCTGCTGTTTGGCATGGCTGCGGATGCGACTGGCTTCGTTCTTCTGGCTTTTGCCACGCAGGGATGGATGGTGTTCCCGATTCTGTTGCTGCTTGCCGCCGGGGGTGTTGGCATGCCGGCCTTGCAGGCAATGCTCTCAAACAATGTCAGCAGTAACAAGCAAGGGGCTTTGCAAGGAACGCTAACGAGCCTCACCAATCTAAGCTCTATCGCAGGACCGCTTGGCTTCACAGCACTCTATTCTGCCACCGCCGGGGCATGGAACGGTTGGGTTTGGATTGTCGGCGCGATCCTCTATTTAATATGTCTGCCAATACTACGCAGACCATTCGCAACTTCATTGTGATTTAGTCATGGCGATTTGGCATGCGTAGACTTAGGAGAAATGACGGATTAAATCTGTTGAGCAATCATCTCCTTTCGGGGCGAGTGCCAATGATGACCTTAGTTCACACTCTCGCTGTCGCCGAATATCTCAACTTCCGTCACGCCGCCAACGCGCTCGGCGTTGCACAGTCCAGCGTCAGCGCCCGCGTGAAGGCACTGGAAGAAGACCTCGGCATCCTCTTGTTCGAGCGTCATGCGCGCGGCGTTCGGCTGACCGAGGCCGGACGCCATTTCGTCGAGCGGATAGCCGTAGGTATTGACCAACTCGACCATGCGGTGAAAACCGCCGGCATGGCGGCAGCCGGAGAAAGCGGCCGGCTTCGTATCGGTATCCATGCCCTGATTCCGCATAGCTTCCTCGCAAAGCTGATCGGCCAATACCGCAAGGATTACCCCGATGTTGAAGTCGAGATCGCCGAAGGCCCGGCCCGTGAAGCGGTGGTGCAGCTTCGCGCCGGCAGGTTGGACGTGGCGTTCGTCGCGGGCACGCCCCAACCACCCGACTGCCATTCCCGTCGCACATGGACCGAACCGCTCTTGGCGGTGCTACCGGAACGGCATCCGCTCGCCAAGCGGTCAGCCGTCACATGGCCCGATTTGGCAGGCGAGACGTTCCTTGTCCGGCATGGCGGCACTGGACCGCAGGTTCATAGCCATATCGTGCTACGCCATGCCGAGCGCTGGCCTGCGCCGTCGATCCTGCGCTTCGACGTGGGGCGTGGCACCCTTTTGTCTTTGGTCGGACAGGGCTTTGGCATCACCATCGTCGGCGCGGCCACGGCGCTGTTGCCGACAAACGGCATTGTCTTTTTGCCCTTCACCGACGAGCCGGAGCCGGTCGCCTTCTCGGCTGTCTGGTCGCCGTCCAATCGCAGCGCGGCGCTTCGCAACCTGCTCAGCCTCGCCAACGACATGGGCCGGAAGGTCTGCACGGACTACCGTTCGATACTACCACGGATAGCGAAGGCGTGAGCGACAAGTCCACCGGCACCGTACAATTATCCAGCAGCCAGTTCGCTGTGGTTGAAAAGAGCCATAAATGCACCCTTGTCCCGTGGCGGCCGGTCATCAACCGCCAGCTCAGCAGCGAGGTCTGCGCGGGCAGATAGGACCGGCGCTATAGGATCAATGCTCTATTCGACCTTCCTCTCAAAAGCGTTATCTGACCATCGTTGCGTAGCGAACCGAAGTGTTTGCGGAAGCACAGTCCGGGACTGTTACTGCCATCGCCGGAAAGCGACACTTGCATTAACACCGCCAAAGCCGAATCCGTTGGAAATGGCATGTTCCATGAGAATGGGCCGCGCAGATTGGCGAACGAGGTCGATACCAGCGGCAACAGGATCGGGGGTTTCTAAATTTCTCGTTGGGGGAGCAATTTGATCGCGCAAAGCGAGCACCGTGAAGATTGCCTCAATACCGCCTGCGGCACCAAGTAGGTGCCCCGTAGCCGATTTCGTGGCGCTTACGACCACATCATGATTGCCGAACACGGATTGTATCGCGGCAATTTCTCCTCGATCTCCTACGGGGGTGGAGGTGGAATGTGCGTTCAAATGTTGAATATCGATTGGTTTCAACCCAGCACTGTGGAGTGCAATTCCCATCGCACGGGCCGCGCCTCGGCCGTCATCTGGACCGGCAGTCATATGATGTGCATCGGCGCTTGTGCCGTATCCCACCAATTCCGCTATGGGCTTGGCACCCCGAGCGAGGGCATGTTCTAATTCCTCTATGACGATCAGACCCGCCCCTTCAGACATTACGAAACCATCGCGCCCGGTGTCGAACGGCCTCGACGCCAGTTCCGGGGTAGTATTGTAGCCGGTGGATAGTGCTCGCGCGGCAGCAAATGCCCCAAGACTAACCTTATCAATGCATGCTTCTGCCCCGCCGCACAGAGCGATGTCGGCCTCGTTAGAGCGTATCAGCCGCGCGGCGTCGCCGATGGCTTGAACGCTGGCAGCGCAGGCGGTTACAGGCGTGCCAATAGGACCTGTAAATCCATGCCTGATGGTAACATGTCCTGCCGCGAGATTGGCCAGAAACGATGGCACGGTAAAGGGTGATAGCCTCCGTGCTCCCCGTGTATCCGTTATACGAACTGCTGAAGCAATTGCAGGAAATCCGCCTATACCAGAGGCAATAATTGTCGCCGTGCGCTCACGTTCGTAGTCGCACGTAGGATGCCATCCCGCCGTTTCAAGAGCCTCCATCGCGGCCGCTAGTGCGAACAGAATGAAGCGATCCATTTTTCGTTGATCCTTTGTGTCAACGATCACATCGGGATCGAAACCGGCTTCGGAATCTTCAATCAGGCTGGGAACGAGTCCTCCGATTTTCACCGGCAGGTCGCTGGAGATTTCATCGGGCAAACTCCTAATTCCTGATTTTCCTTCCAAGAGCCTTTTCCAGCTTGTTTCGGTCCCGGAACCAAGAGGGCCCACCAGACCCATGCCGGTTATAACAATTCGACGCATTTGATTATTCCGCTTTTTCTGAGTTTACCCGCTTCACACGGTTTATGACGCGCATCGTTTCTTCCGTCGCCGCTGGGCCTGCTAGAAGAACCGTGTTTTCAGGAGTGATTTTTTCTCCAGTATCCGCATCGACTATGATGGCGTTTCGTTCCCTACCGGTTTCCCTGTCGCCAAGGCGCATGGCTATTTCATTGGGCGCAAGATTCCGGTTTCCCCATGCGAACAGGGCGATTGCTACCGGATAGAAATCTCGCCCCTTGTCGGTAAGGACGTATTCAAATCGAGGCGGATGATCATTGTATCGTTGCCTTTCAAACAACCCTTCGGCTGTGAGATGTTTCAATCGCCTCGCCAAAATGTTCGTGGAAATACCGAGATTCTTCTCGAATTCATCGAATTTGCTCAACCCTTGGAAGGCGTCCCGCAGGATCAGGATGCTCCACCAGTCACCGACGCTTTCCAGCGCTCGGGCTGCGGGACATTCGGATGATAGAAAGCTTGTTCGTTGCATGGCACATCCATAATGGCGTTACTTCCATTATGCAAGTTACATATGTGACAGCGGCGACATGACGCGAGGGCTATCCGAGGCATCCATTGCGGCGATTCGCCCGACCAGTTGAGCAGCGGCGATCACCCGGCCGGATGGCGGTGAATGCAACCCGTCCTATTTGCCGCCGATAGTATCCGGCAGCCCTCTCGCATCCGCTTTCCTGTTGCCTGTCCCGATTTTGCCTACTCTCTGATCGGCTCCGTCTCTTTTGCCGACTGGAGCCTGCATTGCGCGGAGGCCGAATCCTTTGGGGTCAGATCGCCGTAGTCTTCACCATCGTCTTGGTGATGACGTGGGCGGCGACGCAATGGGTAGCGTTTCGTCTCGGCTTCCAGCCCCAGCTTGGCAATCCGTGGTTCGAGCTGGTTGGCCTGCCGGTCTATTATCCGCCGGCCTTCTTTTGGTGGTGGTTTTCGTTCGACGCCTACGCGCCCGCGATCTTCGTCGAGGGCGGCATCATCGCCGTATCGGGCGGTTTCCTCGCCATCGCCGCCGCCATCCTCATGTCGATCATCCGGGCACGGGAGGCGCGCAACGTCGCCACCTATGGTTCGGCGCGATGGGCAGAGGATAGGGAAATCCGCACCGCCGGCCTGCTCGGTCCCGATGGCGTCCTGCTCGGCCGATACAACCGGGACTACCTGCGCCATGATGGCCCGGAGCATGTCCTATGCTTCGCCCCGACGCGCAGCGGCAAAGGTGTCGGGCTGGTGGTGCCGACGCTGCTGACATGGTCCGCATCCGCCATCGTCCACGACATAAAAGGCGAAAACTGGACGCTGACAGCGGGCTTCCGCGCGAAGCATGGCCGCGTGCTGCTGTTCGATCCAACCAACGCCAGATCGTCGGCCTACAACCCGCTGCTGGAGGTCCGGCAAGGGGAATGGGAAGTCCGCGACGTGCAGAACATCGCGGATATTCTGGTCGATCCCGAAGGCAGCTTGGACAAAAGGAACCATTGGGAAAAGACCAGTCATTCGCTGCTGGTCGGCGCGATCCTGCATGTCCTCTATGCGGAGAAGGACAAGACCTTGGCGGGCGTTGCCAACTTCCTGTCCGATCCGCGTCGCCCGGTCGAGGCGACCTTGCGCGCCATGATGGATACGCCGCATCTCGGCGAGGCTGGCGTTCATCCCGTCATCGCGTCGTCGGCCCGCGAGCTGCTGAACAAGAGCGAGAACGAGCGCAGCGGCGTCCTTTCCACAGCCATGTCATTTCTCGGCCTCTACCGCGATCCCGTGGTGGCGCAGGTGACGGCACGATGCGACTGGCGCATTGCCGATCTGGTCGGCAGCCGCCGGCCCGTCACGCTCTATCTGGTCGTGCCGCCGTCCGACATAAACCGCACCAAGCCGCTTATCCGCCTGATCCTCAACCAGATCGGCAGGCGGTTGACCGAGGAACTGACCACCTCCGGCAAGCGCCATCGCCTGCTGTTGATGCTGGACGAGTTTCCGGCGCTCGGCCGGCTCGACTTCTTTGAATCGGCGCTCGCCTTCATGGCGGGGTATGGAATCAAAGGCTTCCTGATCGCGCAGAGCCTCAACCAGATCGAGCGCGCCTATGGGCCGAACAACGCCATCCTCGACAACTGCCACGTCCGCGTCAGCTTCGCCACGAATGACGAGCGGACGGCCAAGCGGGTGAGCGACGCGCTTGGCACCGCGACCGAGTTGCGCGATTCCACCAACTACGCCGGCCATCGCCTTGCACCGTGGTTAGGTCACTTGATGGTTTCACGGCAGGAGACGGCTCGGCCGCTGCTCACGCCGGGCGAGATCATGCAGCTTCCGCCAACCGACGAAATCGTCATGGTCGCGGGCACGCCGCCGATCCGCGCAACCAAGGCCCGCTATTTCGAGGATGCGCGGTTTCAGGAACGCATCCTGACCCCGCCCGATCTGGTCGCCGCTCCGCTGGCGCCCAGCCCATCCGCCGATGACTGGTCCGGCCGCGTGGTCGCGGCGGGAAGCCGTTCCGCAACGGTCGCCGCAGATGCGACCGAGGGCGATCCGGCCAACGCCGGCATCCGCCGCGAGCCGGAATTGCCCGAGCATGAGGAAATCGTCACCCCGCCGCCATCCCCCGAACAGGAGTTCGACATTCTGGACGACGAGCCGGATGTTGACGCGGCCAAGGCCCGCACTATCCGCCAGCGCATGAGGATGGTGGCGCGGCAGGTGGCGATGAACCCCGATGATGGAATCGAGCTTTGAGGACACGCCTATGACCACACGCACCCGCCTGAATCTCTATTTCGACCCAGCGCTCATCCCGCAGATCGAGGCGATGGCGCTGCGCCGCTCGGCGGCGCTGCGCCGCAATGTCTCGAAATCCGCCATCGTGGAGGCGGCGGTCATGTCCTACCTGTCCGGCGATGCCGACGACCAGCTTGAAGCCGCCATGTCTCGCCGCTTGGATAAACTCGGCCGCCAGATCGACACGCTCGACCTAGATCTCGCCGTCCTCGGCGAGACGGTCGCGCAGTTCATCCATTTCTGGATGACCATCACGCCGCCGCTTTCAGGAGCCGCGCAATCTGCTGCCCGCGCGAAAGGTGCGGAACGGTTTGAAGGATTCATGCAGAATCTCGGCCGGCGTCTGGCGACGGGCGACAGGTTCTTGAAGGAGATTACGAGAGATGTTGGGCCTGAAGAAGGTCTTCCGGGGTTGAACAATCATCCAACGCAGGAGCGCTGATGAAGATTATTGCACCGACTATAGTCGCTATGCGCGGCGCTAGGTTCGCCTACTTCTCTCCGTCAACGCATCAATGTTATCTAGAGCTTCCGAATTGCTGAACTACCTCTCCGGTTATCCACGCGCTATCAGGCATCAGATCAAAGTGATTTCGCCCAGGGCGTTCGAGATACCGTGCTGATGGGAAATGTGCGACGGCGGCGGCTGTTGCATTCCGAAAAAAGCACTTTTCGCCTGCATAAAGTAAAACTGGCGCAGTGAACGACTCAGAAGCCGCACCCAAGGGCGGCCATTCAGCTTCAGCGGTGCGTAATGCATGAAGTGCGTTGGTGTTGACGCGAGCAAGACGGGTGGCCATGCCGTCCGGCACATCGAACATTTGCATCCAAACAGCAAGCCAAGCTTGTGCTCCACTGGAAAATGTTTCGGCAACCATATCTGTCGCCAAATCGACTTCAGAGTGAAGCTCGAACCCCCCAAGAATCAATCCTCGATAAGCCTCTGGATTTTGAACGGCGGCAGCGAGCGCTATTTTTGCGCCGAGCGAGTATCCCCAGACTAATGGATTTACTAGATCTAGGGTGTTGATTACCGTTTCAATGTCAGAAGCCATTTTGGGCAATGCGTAAGAGGACGAATTCGTGGGGCATGTGCTTAGCCCGTGCCCGCGAGGTTCGACACATACGACATGAAATTCCTTAGCCAATCCTGAGATGTAGCCAAGTTCTAACCAGTCCTCACAGGTCATGCTGATGCCAAAGATCAGGACAAGAGGCAGGTTCGTTTCATCACCAAACGTCTCATACCTCACGAGAACGTCGTCATTTTTAACATAGGGCATGACCATCAATAACGTGCGACAAGCCTGATCGCAACTTCGGTAGCAAAAAGGAGAGGTGGAAAGGCAGCAGAATCTCGGCCGGCGTCTGGCGACCGGCGACAGGTTCCTCAAAGAGCTGTCGCGCGACCTCGACTCACTTCCCGACGATCCGTTGCCGGACGAATCCGAGAGCAACGGCGATCAAGAATAAGTATTCGGACCCGTCCTATTTACCGCCGATGGCCGCCGATTGCCGCCGCCGCTTAGATACTTGTTGAACCGGCCCAATTCCGGGCTTTCTTAATCGACCCCGATCCGGGGACCGCCTGTTGCGCCCCGCCAGAAGCCGGGGCCGACATGACCACCAACCACCACAGACAGGAAGCGATCCAGCGCGGCGCGCGCATGTTGCGCACCGCGCTCGGCCCCGCCATTGCCCGGCTGCTCGAAGACCCGGCCGTGGTCGAGGTAATGTTGAACCCGGACGGTCGCCTTTGGGTGGACCGGCTGTCCGAAGGGCTTTCCGACACGGGCGAACGCCTGTCCGCCGCCGATGGCGAACGCATCGTGCGGCTGGTCGCGCATCATGTCGGCGCAGAGGTTCATGCCCGCAGCCCCCGCGTCTCGGCAGAGCTGCCCGAGAGCGGGGAACGGTTCGAGGGCCTTTTGCCGCCCGTGGTCGCCGCGCCGGCCTTCGCCATCCGTAAACCTGCCGTCGCGGTGTTCACGCTCGACGACTATGTGGCCGCCGGCATCATGTCTGCCGATCAGGCGGAAACGCTGCGCGAAGCCGTCGCAGCCCGCGCCAATATCTTGGTGGCGGGCGGCACTTCCACCGGCAAGACCACGCTCACCAATGCCCTTTTGGCGGAGGTCGCCAAGGGCGCGGATCGTGTCGTCATCATCGAAGACACCCGCGAGCTGCAATGTGCCGCGCCCAATCTGGTGGCGCTGCGCACCAAGGATGGCGTCGCCAGCCTGTCGGACCTTGTGCGGTCCTCGCTGCGCCTGCGCCCCGACCGCATCCCGATTGGGGAGGTGCGCGGATCGGAAGCCCTCGACCTGCTCAAAGCATGGGGCACGGGCCATCCCGGCGGGATCGGCACCATTCACGCCGGCACCGGCATCGGCGCGCTTCGTCGCCTTGAACAGCTCATCCAAGAGGCTGTCGTCACGGTCCCGCGTGCGCTGATCGCCGAGACTATCGACCTTGTTGCCGTCCTTTCCGGGCGCGGTTCCGCGCGCCGGCTGGCCGAGCTTGCCCGCGTCGAGGGGCTGGGGCCGGACGGCGACTACCGCATCACGCATCCCATCCCTTCGGCAATCCCCACCAGCACAGGAGAATCTTCATGATCCGCACCCTTACGCGCGGCTATCGCTTCGCCACGACCGCCGCATCTGCCCTTGCCATCAGCCTCATGCTTGCCCCGGCCGCCCATGCGTCCGGTTCGTCGATGCCATGGGAACAGCCCTTGCAGCAAATCCTCCAGTCCATCGAGGGGCCGGTCGCCAAGATCATCGCCGTCATCATCATCATCGTGACGGGCCTGACCCTCGCGTTCGGCGATACCAGCGGCGGCTTCCGTCGCCTGATCCAGATCGTTTTCGGCCTGTCCATCGCGTTCGCCGCATCGAGCTTCTTCCTGTCTTTCTTCTCGTTCGGCGGCGGGGCGCTCGTTTGATGGCGGGCGGCCTCGAACTGCTCGACGCGGTGCCGGGCTTCACGGTCCCGGTCCACCGGGCGCTGACCGAGCATATTTTGCTCGGCGGCGCACCGCGCTCCATCGCCATCATGAACGGAACGCTGGCCGGAGCCGTGGGCCTCGGTTTGCGCCTCTGGCTGGTCGGCATCGCCATTTGGGCAATCGGCCATTTCGCAGCCGTATGGGCGGCGAAGCGCGATCCCCAATTCGTCGAGGTCGGGCGTAGGCATCTGCGCGTCCCCGGCCATCTGGCGGTGTGAGGGCGCGGCCATGATGAACCTTTCCGAATATCGCCGCACCGCCGCCCGGCTCGCCGACTATTTGCCATGGGCCGCATTGCTCGGCTCCGGCGTCGTCTTGAACAAGGACGGCAGTTTTCAGAGGACCGCGAAGTTTCGCGGTCCCGATCTGGATTCCGCCGTCGCGGCCGAGCTGGTCGCCGTCGCCGGCCGCATCAATAACGCCGTGCGCCGCCTCGGCTCCGGCTGGAGCATCTTTGTTGAGGCGCAGCGCAGCGAGGCCGCGACC
This sequence comes from Paracoccus sp. SSJ, assembly GCF_030234105.1. Taxonomy (NCBI): domain Bacteria; kingdom Pseudomonadati; phylum Pseudomonadota; class Alphaproteobacteria; order Rhodobacterales; family Paracoccaceae; genus Paracoccus; species Paracoccus sp. SSJ. The sequence goes on from NZ_JASSPE010000006.1 coordinate 11,094, forward strand.
TATCCCGACAGCACCTTTCCCGATGCGGCATCGGCGCTGGTCGATGCCGAGCGCAAAGCCGGGTTCGAGGAAGCAGGCACGCATTTCGTGTCGGGCTATTTCCTGACCTTCCTCTGGCTGCCCCCGGCCGAGGAAGCCGCCCGCGCCGAAACATGGCTCTACGAGGGCCGCGAGAAAACCGGCGTGGACCCGTGGGAGCTGCTGCGCGGCTTCATCGACCGCACCGACCGCGTGCTGGCTTTGCTCGACGGCTTCATGCCCGAGTGCCGTTGGATGGATGATGGCGCGACGCTGACCTATCTCCACTCCACCATCTCGACCAACCGGCATCGCGTGCGCGTGCCCGAGGTGCCCATGCACCTCGATGCGCTGCTCGCCGACCAGCCCTTGACCGGCGGGCTGGAGCCGCGCCTTGGGACCAAGCATCTGCGCGTGCTGACCATCGTGGGATTCCCGACCGCGACGACGCCGGGCCTGCTCGACGAAATGAACCGCCTGCCGTTCCCCTACAGGTGGAGCACGCGCGCGATCCTGCTCGACAAGACCGACGCGACGCGGCTGCTGACCCGCATCCGCCGCCAATGGTTTGCGAAGCGCAAGAGCATCGCCGCGATCTTGAAAGAGGTGATGACCAACGAGGCGTCCGCGCTGGTGGACACCGACGCGGCCAACAAGGCGCTCGACGCCGACATGGCCTTGCAGGAACTCGGCGCGGACGTGGCGGGCATGGCCTATGTCACGGCCACCGTCACCGTATGGGATGCCGACCCGCGCCTAGCCGACGAGAAGCTGCGCCTGGTCGAGAAGATCGTTCAGGGGCGCGACTTCACCGCCATGCCCGAGAGCGTCAACGCGGTTGACGCATGGCTCGGCAGCCTGCCCGGACACGCCTACGCCAATGTCCGCCAGCCGCCCATCAGCACATTGAATCTCGCCCACATGATCCCGCTGTCGGCGGTGTGGGCGGGGCCGGAACGGGACGAGCATTTCGGTGCGCCCCCTCTGCTCTTTGGAAAGACCGAAGGCTCAACCCCGTTCCGGTTGTCTTTGCATGTCGGCGACGTAGGGCACACCCTTGTCGTCGGCCCCACGGGCGCGGGCAAGAGCGTGCTGCTCGCCCTTATGGCCTTGCAGTTCCGGCGCTACGCCGGATCGCAGGTCTTCGCCTTCGACTTCGGCGGCAGCATCCGCGCCGCCGCGCTCGCCATGGGCGGCGACTGGCACGACCTTGGTGGCGGGCTGACAGAAGGGGCCGAGGCGTCCGTCTCGCTCCAGCCGCTCGCCCGCATCCACGACACCTATGAACGCGCATGGGCGGCGGACTGGATCGCCGCCATCCTCATGCGGGAAGGCATCGCCATCACGCCCGAGGTCAAAGAGTATCTTTGGACGGCGCTGACTTCGCTGGCCTCGGCCCCGGTCGAGGAACGCACCATCACCGGCCTTGCGGTGCTGCTGCAATCCAACGATCTGAAACAGGCGCTCCGGCCGTTCTGCGTCGGCGGTGCCTATGGCCGGCTGCTCGACGCCGAAGCCGAACATCTCGGCTCGGCGGATGTGCAGGCGTTCGAGATCGAGGGCCTTGTCGGGACTGGAGCGGCCCCGGCCGTGCTGTCCTACCTGTTCCACCGCATCGGCGACCGGCTCGACGGGCGGCCGACGCTTCTCATCATAGATGAAGGCTGGCTTGCGCTGGACGACGAGGGTTTCGCCGGCCAGCTCCGCGAATGGCTGAAAACGCTCCGCAAAAAGAACGCCAGCGTCATCTTCGCCACGCAAAGCCTGTCCGACATTGACGGCAGCAACATCGCGCCCGCGATCATCGAGAGCTGCCCGACGCGGCTTCTGCTGCCGAACGAGCGCGCCATCGAGCCGCAGATTACCGAGATTTACCGGCGTTTCGGGTTGAATGACCGGCAGATCGAAATCCTCGCACGGGCCACGCCCAAGCGCGACTACTACTGCCAGTCGAGGCGCGGCAATCGCCTGTTCGAGCTTGGCCTGTCCGAAATCGGCCTCGCGCTCTGCGCCGCATCCGCCAAATCCGACCAGACGCTCATTGCACAGATCGTCGCCGAACACGGCCGCGACGGCTTCCTCGCCGCATGGCTACGCGCGCGCGGCGTCGAGTGGGCGGCCGAGCTGATCCCCAACCTCACCAATCTTGCCGACCGGCCGGAATCCGCCGCGCCGGCCCGGCTCGATACCCACCCCACACAGGAGATTCTTCCATGACCTATCCCAAGTTTGTCGGGGCTTCGGCCCTCGCGCTGGCGCTCGCAGTGCCCGTCGCGCTGTCGCCCATGCTGGCAAGCCCGGCCCATGCGCAATTCGGTTTCGGCCGGATCGTCTATGACCCGAGCAACTACGCGCAAAACCTGCTCACGGCAGCGCGCACGCTGGAGCAGATCAACAACCAGATCACCAGCCTCCAGAACGAGGCGCAGATGCTCATCAATCAGGCCCGCAATCTGGCGAGCCTGCCGTATTCGTCGCTCCAGCAGCTCCAGCAGAACGTGAGCCGGACGCAGCAGCTTCTTAGCCAAGCGCAGAACATCGCGTTCGAGGTCGGGCAGATCGACCAAGCGTTTCAACAGCAATACGGCAACGTCTCGCTTTCGACGACCGACGCCCAGCTTGTCGCCGATGCGCGCAGCCGGTGGGAGAACACGGTCGGCGGCTTGCAGGACGCAATGCGCGTGCAGGCGGGTGCGGTCGGCAACATCGACAGCAACCGCGCCGAGATGGCCGCGCTTGTCGGCCAGAGCCAAGGCGCGACCGGCGCGCTGCAAGCCACGCAGGCCGGCAACCAGCTTCTCGCGCTCCAGTCACAGCAGCTTTCCGATCTGATCGCGGTCATCTCGGCGAACGGCCGCGCCGACGCGCTGACCGAAGCCGAGCGCGCGACCGCCGCCGAACAGGGCCGCATCCAGCGCGAGCGTTTCCTGACGCCCGGCAGCGGCTATCAGCCGGGTAACGCGCAGATGTTCAACAACGGCAACAACTGACCGGGAGGCTCGCCATGGACGGCAAGATGCTGGTCCGGCTCGGGGCCGTGGTGTTCGTTGCGATTGCCTTGACAGTGACCGCAATCGACATGACGCGGAAGGACGAGCCTTCCGCGTCACGGCCGGCATCGGCCCTCCAGCCCCCGGCCGATCCCCTGCGCGAAACCCTGCGCCGTTGCCAGCAACTCGGCGAGGCGGCGGCGAGCGACACCGACTGCCTCGCCGCATGGGCTGAATCCCGCGACCGCTTCCTCGGCCGTGACCGCAGCGAGGCGCGCTGACCATGGGAAACACGGGCGTCATCGACAATTTCCTCGGCGTATTCACGCGCTACATCGACAGCGGGTTCGGGCTGTTGTCTGGCGAAGTCGCCTTCATCGCTACCACCCTGATCGTCATCGACGTGACGCTTGCCGCGCTCTTTTGGGCATGGGGCGCAGATGACGACATCATCGCTCGGCTGGTGAAGAAGACCCTTTTCGTGGGCGTCTTCGCCTACATCATCGGCAATTGGAACAACCTCGCCCGGATCGTCTTCGAGAGCTTCGCCGGCCTCGGTCTCATGGCGTCGGGCACCGGCTTTTCTGTCACCGGTCTGACGCGGCCGGGCCGCGTAGCGCAGACCGGCCTCGACGCCGGCCGCCCGCTGCTCGACTCCATTTCCGACCTGATGGGCTGGATCGCCTTCTTCGAGAACTTCATCCAGATCGCGTGCCTGCTGTTCGCATGGGCGCTCGTGGTGTTGGCCTTCTTCATCCTCGCCATCCAGCTTTTCGTGACCCTCATCGAGTTCAAGCTGACCACGCTTGCCGGCTTCGTCCTCATCCCCTTCGGCCTGTTCGGCAAGACCGCCTTCATGGCCGAGAAGGTCTTGGGCAACGTGGTGTCCTCCGGCATCAAGGTTCTGGTGCTCGCCGTCATCATCGGTATCGGCAGCACCTTGTTTTCGCAATTCACGGCCGGTTTCGGCGGGGCGACCCCGACCATCGACGACGCCATGGCGATTGTGCTGGCAGCTCTGTCGCTGCTCGGCCTCGGCATCTTCGGCCCCGGCATAGCAAACGGCATCGTTTCGGGCGGCCCGCAGCTCGGCGCGGGTGCTGCCGTGGGAACCGGGCTTGCGGTCGCAGGTGCAGCCGTCGCCGCTGGCGGCGGGGCCATGCTCGCCGCCAAAGGTGGTGCCGCTGCCCTGTCCGGCGGGGCCGCGGCCGTCCGCGGCGGCGCGGCCACCGCGGGCGCGGCGACCGCCGCCTATAGCGTCGGATCGCTTGGCCAGTCCGGCGCGGCAGGCGTCGCCTCCGGTCTCGGCGGCGTCGGCCGCGCAGCAGGTTCGGCCGCCATCTCACCCCTCAAACGCGCCGCCGCGCGGGCCAGCGAATCCGTCAAATCCAGCTTCTCCGAAGGTTCGAAGGCCGGATTCGGCGCAAGCGGCGGCAGCTCCACCATGGGAACGGTCGGCGGGAGCGATGCTGCGCCCGCATCGCCGGCACCATCCGCCGGTCCTCCGGCCTGGGCGCAGCGCATGCAGCGTTCGCAAGCCCTCAACCACGGCACGACCATGGCCGCCCATGCGGTGCGCTCCGGCGACAGCCACGGCTCCGGTTCCTCCATCAATCTTTCCGAAAGTGACCGCTCATGAGCATCTTCAAACGACCAGCAACTCATTACGGCAAGACGCCGGAACCCGAGACGCCTTATCAGCGCGCCGCGCAAGTGTGGGACGAGCGTATCGGCTCGGCCCGCGTGCAGGCGCGGAACTGGCGGCTCATGGCCTTCGGCTCGCTGATCCTCTCGGCCGGCTTCGCCTCTGCGCTGGTCTGGCAGTCCGCGCGTGGGACCGTGGTGCCTTGGGTCGTGCAGGTGGACAATCTCGGTCAGGCGCAGACCGTCGCGCCAGCCAATGCCGACTATCGCCCGACCGATCCGCAGATTGCTTTCCATCTCGGCCGCTTCATCGAACACGTCCGCGCGATCCCGGCCGACGCGATCATCGTCCGCCAGAACTGGCTTCGCGCCTATGAATGGACCACGGATCGCGGCGCGGCGGCATTGAACGATTACGCCCGCGCCAATGACCCTTTCACCAAGGTCGGCCGCCAACAGGTCGCCGTCGAGGTGTCCAGCGTCATCCGGGCCTCGCCCAACAGCTTCCGCGTCGCGTGGACGGAAAGGCATTTCGAGAACGGCCAGCTTTCCACCACGGAACGATGGACGGCCATCCTCACTATCGTCATCCAGCCGCCGCGCGACGCCGAGCGCCTGCGCGCCAATCCGCTGGGAATCTACGTCAATGCAATTTCGTGGTCGCGGGAGATGAGCCAATGAAAACGTCAGCTTGCATCAATCACCTCGCTGATCTTTCCCTTGGAGATCATGAAGAACGAGGTGCCCGCTATCTCGATCTTCTGCCCAGCCTTCCAGCCGTTGGGCAGGTCGGCCTTGACCTTGGCGCGATAGCCGATGCGCACCGCTGCACGGTCCTCAATGGCGATGCAGTCGAGAATTGTCTGTTCTCTTTCCGCAAACAATTCAACACCCTGTTCCGCCAACGCGCGAAATGCCTCAATCCCATGCGTCTCGTTCGTCACTTCTCCGTTCGATCTGTTGATAAACCGAACGTCGCCCGACAGGCAGTCGAGCATCGCCTGAACATTCATCGTGTTGTAGGCGTCGATATACCGGGCAACAATCGTCGGGACAGTATCCATCCTGTCAGTTCCTCACTACTAATCCTAAAGCCGCTATCGTATGCTATTTTTGTGACGGTCGTGGCAATCGCTTTGACCGGCTGCGCCACCAATCGGATGCCGCAATTCAGCTATGACGCCAGCGTTCCGCCGCTGCCGACCGTGCAGGCGGCAGCAGTCGACAACACGCCCCGGCCGCTGCATGTGCCCCCGGCATGGACCGTGGCGCGGGGCGGTACGGCTGCCGGCACGCCGACCGGCCGCGTCGAGAACGCCAATGCAGCCGCCCGCGTCGAGCCGCGCCGCGAAGGCTACTACAACGCCATCCAGATATATCCGTGGTCGGAAGGCGCGCTCTATCAGGTCTATGCCGCAGTCGGGCAGATCACGACGATCGCGCTGGAGCCGGGCGAGAGCCTGACCGGCGCGGGGCCAATCGCGGCGGGCGACACCGCCCGCTGGATCATCGGCGACACGGAATCCGGTTCGGGCGCGAACCGCCGCGTCCATATCCTCGTGAAGCCGACGCGACCCGACATCGCCACCAACCTTGTCGTCACCACCGACCGGCGCACCTACATGATCGAGCTGCGCGCCCGGGAATCGCTCTACATGCCCGCCGTCGCCTGGGCCTATCCCGCGACGCCCGGCCAGCGCCGCACCGTTCCGACAGCCCCGATCATCCCCGCCGAGGCGGCGCGGAACTATCGCTACGCCTTGCAGGTGCAGGGCGATAGCCCGCCATGGCGGCCCGTCTCCGTCTTCGACGATGGCCGCCGCGTCTATGTCGTCTTCCCGGCCGGGATCGTGCAGGGCGAGATGCCGCCCATCTTCGTGCTTGGCGCGAACGGCGAGCCGCAGATCGTCAACAGCCGAGTCCACCAGAACGTCCTGATCGTGGACCGCCTGTTCGGCGCGGCCGAGCTGCGCCTTGGCTCTGGCAGCCGCCAGCAGGTCGTCAGGATCGTCCGCACCAACCCGACGCAGGCCGCCGACGCGCAGCCCGCCAGCGCGACCGGAGGCTCCCCGTCATGACCGACAACACCATCACCGAAACCGCAGCCCCCATGCGGCTGCGCGCCGAGCCGCCGCGCGTCACCCGCCTGTCCCGCAAGATGCTGGCGGGCGTCGGCGCGGTTGCGTTGCTCGGCATCGGCGGCGCACTCATCTATGCGCTCCAGACCCGCGACGGAGGGCCGGACGGCGGCGAACTCTACTCGACCGAGAACCGGCCCACGGCGGACGGCCTCGCCGGTCTGCCAAGCGACTATAGCGGGCCGGTGCTCGGCCCCGCGCTGCCCGGAGATTTGGGCCGTCCGATCCTCGACGCGCAGAACCGAGGGCAGCCCGTCGCACCGCCTACGATGGCGACGCCCGCCGTCGATCCCGCCGAGGAACGCCGCCGCGCCGAGGAAGAAGCCGCGCGCTTAAGCAATGTGTTCTTCCAGTCCGGCCCGCGCACGGGATCGCCGGCAGGGACGGCCATGCCCAGCCTTGCCGGTCTTGGCCTCGGCGGACAGCCCGCGACGCAGGACCGGCACGCGGCTTTCCTCAATGGACCCGTGGACCGGCAGACTGTCGCGCCGGATCGTGTCGCGCCGCCGGCATCGCCCTACATCCTTCAGGCCGGGGCCGTGATTCCGGCCGCGCTCATCACCGGCATCCGTTCGGACCTGCCGGGCCAGATCACGGCTCAAGTGACCGAGAACGTCTATGACAGCCCGACCGGGTCGCTGCTGCTGATCCCGCAGGGAACGCGCATCATCGGCCAATACGATGACGGCGTGACCTTCGGCCAGCGAAGGGTGCTCTTGGTGTGGAACCGCCTGATCCTGCCGGGCGGCCGTTCCATCGTCCTTGAGCGTCTGCCGGGTGCGGACGCTTCCGGTTACGCCGGGCTTGAGGATGGCGTGGATTACCACTGGTGGGATCTGATGAAGGCCGCAGGGCTGTCCACGCTGCTCGCAGTCGGCACGGAACTGGCGACCAGCGACGAGGACCGGCTTATCCGGGCCATCCGCGACGGGGCGCAGGATACCGTCAATCAGGCGGGGCAGCAGATCGTCCAGCGCCAGTTGCAGGTCGCACCGACGCTGACCATCCGGCCCGGCTTCCCGGTCAGGATCATCGTCACCCGCGACCTTGTATTCGAACCGGCAGGAGGTTGACCATGACCAAGCTGAAACTCGGCCCGCTGCCCGACGACAAGCCCGTGAAGATCACCGTGGAGCTGCCTGCGCCACTTCACCGCGATCTGGTCGCCTATGCCGAGGTGCTGGCCCGCGAGAGCGGCCAGCCCGCCGCCGATCCCGTCAGGCTCATCGTGCCGATGCTGGAGCGGTTCATCGCAACGGATCGCGGCTTCGCCAAGGCACGGCGAGCCGCCAACTGAGTCCCATCCCGGCAGGGGTGCCGCCAGCGCATAGGCGCAAATGCGGCACGCTACAGGCCGCCGACTGCCCTCCATGGTTCGCCTAATTCCGGGGCCTTGAGCGCCTCGGATTCCAACAGAACCAAGGAGGATTCCATGTGCGCAGAGCGCCGCCGCGCCCGGAGAGGGCGACCGCGACAGTCGATCCCCGAACCACTTCCCGACGATCTTTTCGACTACGCCGACGATCCTACGCCCGACGGCCGGACGCGAGCCGGCAACATGCCACTTCTCGGCCCGGATGGGCAGAGGATGCGTGTCACCGACGACTGGCCCGAAGACATTCCCGTCACCGAAGCCGAGATTGACGTGTTCGAGCGTTGGTTCGGCGATGTGTTCGACGAACTCTTGAACCCGAGAAAGCCGAATGACAGCTTGCAATACCTATCACAAACTGATAGGAAAAAGACGTGAGCGTGGATCGTGATCCAAGCCTCGACACGCTTCTGGACCTCGACGGACAGATGCTCTTTGTCGATCCCGAGGGCGGCCATTGGGTGAAGTTCGTCGTCACCCGCGTTCCGGCCTCGCCGGAAAAGCCGCACGGCCTCGATTATTCGCTCACGCTTCACGAGCCTTCGGGCGAACGGCTGGTCGGCTTCGACAATGCCCATCCGGTCGGCCGAGGCAGGCGCGGCGCGCCGATGGACCATCGGCACCGCTTTCAGACCGTGAAGCCTTACGCCTACGAGGATGCGGCCACGCTGCTGGCCGACTTCTGGCAGGCCGTGGACGCGGTATTGAAGGAACGAGGTGCCCTATGACCACATTGAAAGTCGGGATTGCCGACTATGAAGAAATGAAGGCCCGCACCATGCGGATCGCGCGCGGCGAGGAAAAACCTGCGCCCAGCGATCCGAAGGTGTGGTTCACCTCGACCGAATCCTTTGCCAAGGTGCTGTCGGCCGGCAACCGCGAACTGCTGCGCATCATCGCCGAGAAAGCCCCGGCATCGCTGGAGGAACTGGCGGAAATCACCGGCCGGGCCGGCTCCAATCTGTCACGCACCCTGAAAACCATGGAGAACTACGGTCTTGTGCGACTCGAACCGGGGCATGGGCGTAAGCTCGCGCCCAAGGTGGTGCATGACCGCGTGGAGCTGGCGTTGCCCCTGATCGACCACCCCAAGATGAAGAAAGCTATGGGAGGCCGACCATGAACATTCACAGCCCAACCACTACCGCCCGCGCCGCGCTCTACCTGCGCGTTTCGACTGCCCGGCAGGCGGAGCATGATATTTCCATTCCCGACCAGAAGCGGCAGGGCGAAGCCTATTGCGAGCAGCGCGGCTATCAGCTCGTTGAGACTTATGTGGAACCGGGCGCAACCGCCACCAACGACAAGCGCCCCGAATTCCAGCGCATGATCGAGGCGGGCACGTCGAAGCCCGCGCCCTTCGACATTGTCGTGGTGCATAGCTTCTCGCGCTTCTTCCGCGATCACTTCGAGATGGAGTTCTACGTTCGCAAGCTGGCGAAGAACGGCGTCAAGCTCGTGTCCATCACGCAGGAAATGGGCGACGATCCCATGCACCAGATGATGCGGCAGATCATGGCGCTGTTCGACGAATACCAGTCCAAGGAGAACGCCAAGCACGTCCTGCGCGCCATGAACGAGAATGCCCGGCAGGGTTTCTGGAACGGCGCACGGCCGCCCATCGGCTATCGCATCGTCGCGGCCGAGCAGCGCGGATCGAAGATCAAGAAGAAGCTGGAGATCGACCCGCTGCACGCCGACACCGTGCGGCTGATCTATCGCCTGTTCCTCGAAGGAGACGGCACGTCCGGCGCGATGGGCGTCAAGGCCATCGCCACCTATCTCAACGAGCGCCGCTTCTTCACCCGCGACGGAGGGCGTTGGGGATTGGCGCAAATCCACGCCATCCTGACCCGCACCACCTATATCGGCGAGCACAGGTTCAACACCCGCTCGCACAAGGATCGGGAGAAGAAGCCGGAGAGCGAGGTCGCCATCATGGCGGTGCCGCCCCTAATCGAGCGCGAGACGTTCGACGCGGTGCAAGCCCGCCTCAAGTCCCGCAATCCCATGGTGACGCCTGCACGTGTCTCCAGCGGCCCGACGCTCCTGACCGGCATTTGCTTCTGCGCCAAGTGCGGGGGAGCGATGACGCTTCGCACCGGCCAAGGCAGCACGGGCGCGACATACCGCTACTATACCTGCTCGACCAAGGCCCGGCAGGGCAAGACCGGCTGCAAGGGTCGCACGATCCCCATGGACAAGCTGGACCATACGGTCGCCGATTATATCGGGGACCGCCTGCTCCTGCCCAAGCGGTTGGAAACCGTCCTTGCCAGCGTCATCGACCGCCGACAGGAACGCACCGAGCGCCGCCGCGAGCATCTTGCCGAGCTTCAAAGGCGAATCACGGAAGCCGACCAGCGGCTCGGCCGTCTCTTTGACGCCATCGAAGCCGGCATGGTGGACAAGGACGACGCCATGGCAAAGGAACGCATGGTGAGCCTCAAGGCATTGCGGGATCAAGCCGCCGCCGACGCGGAGCGCACGCAGCTCGCGCTCGATAGTTCAGGCAATCAGGGCGTCACCCCCGATATGCTCAAGGGGTTTGCCCGCAAAGCCCGTGAACGGATCAGGCTCAACGATGGCGGCTACCGCCGCGACCATCTACGCGCGCTGGCGCAGCGTGTCGAGGTTGCCGACGACGAGGTTCGCATCATGGGATCGAAGTCGGAACTGCTGCGAACGCTGGTCGCCGCTTCAAGCGTAGAAACGGCGGCGTTCGGCGTTCATAGTTCTGTTCTGAAATGGCGCACCCGACACGATTCGAACGTGTGGCCTTTGCCTTCGGAGGGCAACGCTCTATCCAGCTGAGCTACGGGTGCAACGCATGGGCTGCATAGCCGCAAATGCGCGGCTCTGCAATGGGGTTCAGGCAAAAAGCTCGCGGCAGAAGGTCAGCCCGTCGATCAGCGCATCGACTTCGGCGCGGGTGTTGTACATCGCGAAACTGGCGCGCGCCGTGGCGCTGACGCCGAAGAAATCCAGCAATGGCATGGCGCAATGCGTGCCAGCCCGCACCGCGATGCCGCGCTTGTCGAGGATGGTCGAGATGTCATGCGCGTGTGCGCCCTGCATCGTCATCGAGAAGATCGCGCCCTTGTCCGCCGCGTCGCCCTGCACCGACAGCCAGTTCAGGCTGCGCAGCCGGTCGCGGGCATAGTCGCGTAGGTCGCGTTCATGCGCGGCGACATTCTCCATGCCAAGCGCCATCAGGTATTCCAGCGCCGCACCCAGCCCGATCTGGTTGGCGATGCCGGGCGTGCCGGCCTCGAAGCGCAGCGGCGGGTCGGCATAGTCGATGCTTTCGCGGGTGACGGTGCGGATCATGTCGCCGCCGCCCATGAAGGGGCGCATCTCGGCCTGGCGCTCGGCCCGGATCCAGATCGCACCCGAGCCCGAGGGGCCATAGAGCTTGTGCCCGGTAATGCAGTAGAAATCGACGCCGAGCGCGGACAGGTCCACCGGCATATGCACGGCGGCCTGCGACCCGTCGGCCAGAACCGGCACAGAGGTGCCGCGTGCGATGGCGCCGACATCGACCACGGTGCCGGTCACGTTCGACATATGCGTGACGGCGATCAGCCGGGTGCGCGGCCCCACCGCCGCCAGCACCTTCTCGGGCGGCAGCGAGCCGTCGGGCTCGGGCTCGACCCATTTCAGCACCACGCCCTGGCGCTCGCGCAGGAAATGCCAGGGCACGATATTGGCGTGATGCTCCAGCACCGACAGCACGATCTCGTCGCCGGCCTGCAGGCGGGGCGCGGCCCAGCCATAGGAGACGAGGTTGATCCCTTCGGTCGCGCCCGAGGTGAAGATCACCTCGTTCTCGCGCGGGGCGTTCAGGAAGCGAGCGATGATGGCGCGCACGCGCTCGTAATTCTCGGTCGCGAGGTTGGACAGGAAATGCAGCCCGCGATGGACATTGGCATATTCCGCCTCATAGGCGCGGGTGATGGCGTCGATCACCACGCGCGGTTTCTGCGCCGAGGCGCCGTTGTCCAGATAGACCAGCGGCCGGCCGTTCACCTGCCGCGACAGGATCGGGAAATCGGCGCGGACCTTTTCAATGTCGAAGCTCATGGTGTCACCTCGGGGACGATGCCGAATGCCGCCGCGATCAGCGACAGCACGAAGCCAAGCAGGAAGACGCTGCCGATCAGCCCCACCACCACCTTGCCGGTGCTGGTGAAGCCGTGCAGCGCCTTGGTCATGGTCACGGCAAGATAAAGGAAAAGGCCGAAGGCCAGCATGGAAAGCAGCGTGGCGGTGGCCGGAAACAGCATCATCATCACCACCTGCACCGCCTGCAGCCCGACCAGCATCAACTCCACCCAGCCGACGATCAGCAGCGCGTCCGGAAAGGTGCCATGCCCGCCGAACAGTCGCCCGATCTGGGCCACGAACAGTGCCGACAGCACCATGGCGCCAAACTGGATGCCGGCCAGCGACATCGGCTCGGACAGCATGCGCGAGACGGGATTGTCCACTTCGATCGGGAACAGCAGCAGCGACAGCCCGGCAAGCAGCGTGGACAGCGTCACGGCCAGCAGGAGCACCATCCAGCGCACCGCCATCGGCAGTTCCAGCCCGCGCAGCACGCGCACTGCCGTATCCGGGTCCCGCAAGGTCAGGACCATCAGATCGCCAAGATCGCCCAGTTTCATCTGTTCCCCGCCAATGCGCGCAATCCCGCGCCCCATATCACGAGAAAGCCGAGGCCCGCCACCGCCCGCGTCACGCCAAGCGCCGGACCGGGCCCGACCAGCCCGGCGGTCAGGCCCGCCAGCAGCATCGCCGGTGCGATCGCCAGCAAGGCCCAGAACAATGCCAGCCGCGAATCCTGAGGCGCCACGGGCCAAGGTGTCAGCCGCGACAGCGCCGAAACCAGCGCCGCCACCGCATAGGCCAGGAGCGGCATCATGAACATCACCGCCAGCAACGCCCCGCCCATGCGCGCGCCAAGGGGCACCTCGGGCTGCAATTGCGCATCCCGGGCATGGCCCGGCGCCTGCGCCACCAGAAAGATCAGCATCGCCGCCATCAGCACGACGATCAGCGCCCGGTCGGGCATGCCGCGCAGGGATCTGACCACCCTGCCCGGCGCCCACCAGCTTTCAAGGATGCGCGGGGCGATGCCGGCCCGGCTCATGCGGTGGCCGAATTGCCTGCGCGCGCGGTCAGCCAGTCTTCCAGCCGGCCGAGGATGTCGTCGCGCAGCCGCTGGTCCTCGATCTCGTCCAGCGCATCGGCCAGGAAGGACAGCACCAGAAGCACGATGGCGCGTTCCTTCGGCACCCCGCGCGAGCGCAGGTAGAACAGCGCAGTCTCGTCCAGCGCGCCGGTCGTCGAGCCATGCGAGCATTTCACGTCGTCGGCATAGATCTCCAGCTCGGGCTTGGCGAGGAACTGGCTGCCCTCGTCCAGAAGCAGCCCCTGGCTGATCTGGTAGCCGTCGGTCTTTTGCGCGCCGGGCTTGACCAGGATCTTGCCCTGGAAGATGCCCTCGGCCCCGTTCTTCAGCACCTTCTTGAACACCTGCCGGCTTTCGCAACGCTCGGCGGCATGGGTGACGAAAACGGTGTCGTCGTGGTGGAAGCGGCCGGTGTCGCCATCGCCCAGCACCGCGGCGGCGATATGGGCCACGGCATCGTCGCCGGCGATCTCGATCACCGCTTCGTTGCGCATCATCGAGCCGTTGACCGACAGCGAGAAGGACTTGAACAACGCCTCGGCCGCAACATGGGCGAAGATATGGCCCAGCCCCAGCTTGGGATCGTTGGCGCGCTTGGCGCTGATATGGTGGAAGCGGGCGCCGCGGCCCAGGTCGGCCTCGATCACCACGTTCGACCGCGCACCGATCGCGCCGCTTTCCAGCAGCGTCAACTCGGCCCCCTCCTCCAGCTTGACGACGTGATGCAGATACACGTCTGCATCGGGCGCCGAGCGGCGATAGGTGATATGAACCGGCCGCTCGACCTTGCCGGTGACGCGGATCAGCACGCCCTCGGCCGCGGCCAGGGTGTTCAGCACGGCAAAGGGACGCTTGACCGGCACCTGCCCGGCGGTTTCCAGCCGGCCGTATAGCCCGGCCGCCCAATGGTCTGCGGCGGCTTCGGCAGCGGCGAGGCTTTCGATCTCCACGCCCTCGACATCCAGCACATCCGAGGCGGCGGCGTCGAAACGGCCGTCCACGAAGACCAGGTTCAGCCGCTCGATCCCGGTGAACAGGGTCGAGGCATCGGCGCCGAATTCGACCGGCTCGGGCCGGGCGGCGTTGAAGGGCGCCGGATCGGTATAGCGCCAGTATTCGTCACGCGCACCGGGCAGGCCCATGGCTTGCAGCCGCTGTGCCGCATCCTCGCGCGCGGCGCGGGTAAAGCCGCCGCGCGGCAGGTCCAGGGCATCCAGGCGTGCGGCCAGCGCCGCATCTCCGGGGCGGACCTTGCCCTCGACCGCAGGCACTTGCGCGGCAAGAACAGCCGTATCCGCCATCATCCGACCTCCGCCAGCAGATCGCCGTAGCCGTTCTGCTCGACCTCCAGCGCCAGTTCGGGGCCGCCGGTGCGCACGATGCGGCCATCGGCCATGATATGCACCACGTCCGGCTTGATATGGTCCAGAAGCCGCTGGTAATGCGTGATCACCAGAAAGGCGCGGTCGGGCGAACGCAGCGCGTTCACGCCCTCGGCCACCAGCCGCATCGCGTCCACGTCAAGGCCGGAATCGGTCTCGTCCAGGATGCACATGCTCGGCTCCAGCATGGCCATCTGCAAGATCTCGTTGCGCTTTTTCTCGCCACCCGAGAAGCCGACATTGACCGGGCGCTTCAGCATCTCGCTGTCGATCTTCAGCGTCGCGGCCTTCTGGCGGATCAGCTTGAGGAAATCGGCCGAGGAAAGCTCTTCCTCGCCGCGCGCCTTGCGCTGCGCGTTCACGGCGGTGCGCAGGAAGGTCATGTTGCCGACGCCCGGGATCTCGACCGGATACTGGAAGGCCAGAAACAGGCCGGCGGCCGCACGCTCCTCGGGTACCATCTCCAGCAGGCTTTCGCCGTCCAGCGTCGCCTCGCCCCCGGTCACCTCGTAGCCGTCGCGGCCCGAAAGCACATAGGACAGCGTCGACTTGCCCGAGCCGTTCGGCCCCATGATGGCATGGACTTCGCCAGCGGGGACGGTCAGATCGACGCCTTTGAGGATCTGCTTGTCCTCATCCTCAAGCTTGACGTGCAGATTCTTGATTTCCAGCATGGTTCGTTCCTATTCGACACTTACGGCGGTGCCCGAGGCGGACACCATCAGCATGTTGTTGATGACTTCATAATCCAGATCGACGCCGACCACGGCATTGCCGCCCAATTGGCGGGCGCGGTCCTGCATCTCGGACAAGGCGGTTTCGCGGGCCGAGGCCAGCGCGGATTCGTAAGCCCCAGCACGGCCGCCCACGATGTCGCGAATCCCGGCGAAGATATCGCGAAAGATGTTGGCCCCGATGATGGTCTCGCCCGTCACCACGCCGTGATAGGCGCTGATGCGGCGACCCTCGATGCCGGGGGTGGTGGTGACGATCATCCGACCGACCCCTCCAGGCTGATCGCGACCAGCGACTGCGCCTCCATGGCGAATTCCATCGGCAGGGCCTGCAGGACCTCGCGGCAGAAGCCGTTCACAACCAGCGCGACGGCCTCTTCCTCGTCCATGCCGCGCTGGCGGCAATAGAACAGCTGGTCGTCATCCACTTTCGAGGTTGTCGCCTCATGCTCCACACGGGACGAAGTATTTTTCACCTCGATATAGGGCACGGTATGGGCGCCGCATTTGTCGCCGATCAGCAGGCTGTCGCATTGCGTATAGTTGCGGCTGTTCTTGGCGCGCGGGTGCATGGACACGAGGCCGCGATAGGTGTTCTGCGCCTGTCCGGCGGAAATCCCTTTGGAAACAATGCGCGAGCGGGTGTTCTTGCCAAGGTGGATCATCTTGGTGCCGGTGTCGGCCTGCTGGTGGTTGTTGGCGATGGCGATGGAATAGAACTCGCCCTGCGACTCGTCGCCGCGCAGGATGCAGGACGGGTATTTCCAGGTGATGGCCGAGCCGGTCTCGACCTGGGTCCACATCACCTTGGCCCGCGCCTCGCGGCAATCCGCGCGCTTGGTGACGAAGTTGTAGATGCCGCCCTTGCCTTCCTCGTCGCCGGGGAACCAGTTCTGGACGGTCGAATACTTGACCTCGGCATCCTCCAGCACGACGATCTCGACCACCGCGGCATGCAGCTGCGCCACGTCGCGCTTGGGCGCGGTGCAGCCCTCCAGGTAGCTGACGTAAGAGCCCTTGTCGGCGATGATCAGCGTGCGCTCGAACTGGCCGGTATTCTCGGCATTGATGCGGAAATAGGTCGAAAGCTCCATCGGGCAGCGCACCCCCGGCGGCACATAGACGAAGCTGCCGTCCGAAAAAACCGCCGAGTTCAGCGTGGCGAAGAAATTGTCCGACTGCGGCACGACCGAGCCCAGGTATTTCTTCACCAGCTCGGGATGTTCGCGGATGGCTTCCGAGATCGAGCAGAAGATCACCCCGGCCTTGGCGAGTTCGTCCTTGAAGGTGGTGCCGACGCTGACGCTGTCGAAGACAGCATCGACCGCGACCTTGCGCCCTTCGGCCGGTGCGGCCTCGGCGCCCTCGATCCCGGCCAGGATCATCTGCTCCTTCAGCGGGATGCCCAGCTTTTCATAGGTGGCCAGCAGCTTGGGGTCGACCTCGTCCAGCGACTTGGGCTTGACCTGCATGCTTTTCGGGCGGGCGTAGTAATACTGGTCCTGATAGTCGATCTCGGGATAGTTCAGCATCGCCCATTTCGGCTCGGTCATGGTCTGCCAGCGGCGAAAGGCCTGCAGCCGCCACTCGGTCATCCATTCCGGTTCCTCGTTCTTCTTCGAGATCAGCCGGACGATATCCTCGTTGATGCCCCTGGGGGCATATTCCATCTCGATCTCGGTATCCCAGCCGTATTTGTAGGACCCCATGTTCTGGACGGTCTCGACGGTCTCGCGGTCTACGCCCTCGCGGATTTCGATTGCCTCGCCGATCTCTACAGTCATCTCAAACCCTTCCCGCGGTCGCCCGCCCATCATTCCTTTGCCGCCAGCGGCCATGGGCCGCGAGCCAGGCATCCGCAAAACGCATCACGTCTCCAGGCTCCGTCGTCGGTCCGATCGAGACGCGGATCGCATCGCCCGCCCATTCCGGCGCGATTCCCATGGCCGTCAGAACCGAACTTGGCCGAACCTTGCCCGAAGAACAGGCCGAGCCTGCCGAGACGGCAAATCCGGCCAGGTCCATCTGCATCACCTGCGTCTCTCCGCGCCATCCCGGCGTCAGGATCGACAATGTATTGGGCAGGCGGCGGGCCTCGCGCCCCGGGAATGTAACCATTTCCGCCCCGGATTCCAGAGCAGCCATCAGGGAATCGCGCAGTTGCGACACTTTTTCCCCGATTCCTTGATCCAGATCATTCTGCGCCGCTTTTGCGGCCGCTGCAAAGCCCATGATGCCGATCAGGTTCTCGGTCCCGGCACGGCGGCCCTGTTCCTGCCCGCCGCCCTTGATCCGCGCCTCGACCTCGGTGCCGCGCTTCACCACCAGCGCGCCGATGCCGCGCGGCCCGCCCAGCTTGTGGGCGCTGACGAAGCCGGCCTCGATACCCAGCCAGTTGAAGGCGAAGGGGGTCTTTCCGAAGGCTTGGGTCAGGTCGCTGACCGCCAGCCCTTGCGGCAGGTCCTGGATCACGCCGGTCTCGGCATTGGCGAGTTGCAGCGTCGCGCGGCCCGGATCGGGAACCGCGACCCGCCCCGCCTGATCCGTCCGCAGCGAGGCATCGCACCAGGCCAGCACGGCGGCATGCTCGACCGGCGAACAGGCCAGCCCCCGGCCCTGAAGCGCCAGCGCCGCCGCCTCGGTCGCGCCCGAGGTGAAGATCACATCCGCCCCCTCGGCGCCAAGCGCCGTGGCGACGTCCTCGCGCGCCCGTTCCAGCGCGGATTTCGCCGCCCTGCCCTCGGCATGGACCGAGGACGGGTTGCCGACGATCCCGGTCGCGGCCAGCATCGCCTCGCGCGCCTGGGGGCGCAGCGGCGCGGTGGCGTTCCAGTCCAGATAGACCCGGTTCATATGCGCTCCTCCGGCATGCCGTCCTGGGCATGGTCCAACGCCCCGGCGATGCGCTCGGCAAGCCGTAGCGCGACCTCCTGCTTGGAAAGGCGCGGCCAGCTTTCCGCCCCGGCCTCGGAAATCAGCGTGACGGCATTCTCGGTCCCGCCCATGATTCCGGTGGCGGGGCTGACGTCGTTGGCGACGATCCAGTCGCAACCCTTGCGCTTGCGCTTGCGGGTGGCGTTTTCCAGCACGTCGTCGGTCTCGGCCGCAAAGCCCACCACCAGCGACGGACGATCACGGCCAAGCTGGCTGATCCATGCCAGGATGTCGGGGTTTTCCGCGAATTGCAGTTCGGGCAACCGGCCCGAGCCATCCTTCTTGATCTTGCCCGCCCTGGCATTGGCGACATGCCAGTCGGCGACGGCGGCGGCCATCACCGCGGCATCGGCCGGCAAGGCGGCCTCGACGGCGTCGCGCATCGCGCGTGCGGTCTCGACCGCGATCACCTCGACCCCTTCGGGCGGCGGCACCTCGGCCGGGCCGGTGACGAAGCTGACCCGCGCGCCCAGATCGCGCAGCGCGGCGGCGATGGCCGTGCCCTGCGCCCCGCTGGAGCGGTTGGCGATATAGCGCACCGGGTCGATGGGCTCATGCGTCGGCCCCGAGGTCACGATAACATGCCGGCCGCTCAGCCGCCGCGAGGGCAGCGAGACCACCGCTTCGGGCGGCAGGCGCAACGGCCGCTCGCGACCGAGGGCCGCGCGAATCGCCCCCAGGATCGCCTCGGGCTCGGCCATGCGGCCGGGGCCGTATTCGCCGCAGGCCATGTCGCCCTCGTCCGGGCCGATGAGCCGGATGCCGTCGTTCTCCAGCGTGTCGATGTTGCGCTGTGTCGCCGGATGCTGCCACATGCGCACGTTCATCGCCGGCGCGGCCAGGACCGGCTTGTCGGTCGCCAAAAGCAGGGTGGTGGCCAGGTCGTCCGCCATCCCTGCCGCCATCCGCCCCAGCAGGTTGGCGGTCGCCGGCGCGACCACCACCAGATCGGCGGCCCGCGACAACTGGATATGGCCCATTTCGGATTCGCGGGTCAGGTCGAACAACTCGGTATGGCAGGGCGCCTCGGCCAGCGCCGACAGCGTCAGCGGCGTGACGAACTCTGCCCCCGCCCGTGTCAGCACCGGCACGACCGAGCCGCCCTCGCGCCGGATCATGCGGATCAGCTCGGGTATCTTGAACGCGGCGATGCCCCCGCCGACGATCAGCAATATGCGGCTGCCTTGCATGGGCCTGTCCTCTGCCGTGTCATTCGCCCTGCACATAGGCCGAAGCGGGCCGCGGAACAAGCAAGCCGCGCCCGTTAACCGATCTTTAAGCCCTTTCGGGTTAACCCGGCCGCGGATGATGCGGGGAGAGCCGATGGCGGCGATTGCCTATACCGTGGCCTTCGACGGGGTCGAGGCGCGGCTGGTCGAGGTGCAATGTTCGGTCTCGCCGGGCCTGCCGGGCTTCGGTATCGTCGGCCTGCCCGACAAATCGGTCAGCGAGGCGCGCGAACGGGTCAAGGCCGCCTTCGGGGCCTTGTCCATCGCCATGCCCTCGCGGCGGGTGACGGTGAACCTTTCGCCCGCCGACCTGCCCAAGGAGGGCTCGCATTTCGACCTGCCCATCGCGCTTGCTGTGCTGGCCGCGCTGGAAATCGTCCCGGCCGAGGCGCTGGAGCGCGTGGTGGCGCTGGGGGAACTGGCACTGGACGGGCGGCTTTCGCCGGTCGCGGGCGTCCTGCCCGCCGCCATGGCCGCGGCCGAGGAAAGCCGCGCGCTGCTGCTGCCGCGCGCCTGCGGGGCCGAGGCTGCCTGGGTCGGCACCGTGCCGGTCTTTGCGCCGCGCACCCTGCGCGAGGCGGTCGACCACCTGACCGACCGCGCCCCCCTGGCCCGCGCCGCGCCCGGTGAACTGGCCGAGACCGTGTTCGAAGCCGACCTCTCCGAGGTGAAGGGCCAGGAACGCGCCCGCCGCGCGCTGGAGATCGCCGCGGCCGGCCGTCACCATCTGCTGATGGTCGGTCCGCCCGGTGCCAGCAAATCCATGCTTGCGACCCGCCTGCCCGGCATCCTGCCGCCGCTCAACCCGCAGGAGGCGCTGGAAACCTCGGTGATCCATTCCGTCGCCGGCCTGCTCGACGGGGGCGGTATCTCGCGCATGGCCCCCTTTTGTCAGCCGCATCATACCGCCTCGATGGCCGCGATGGTGGGCGGTGGCCGCAATGCCCGGCCGGGCCAGGCCAGCCTGGCCCATAACGGCGTGCTGTTCCTGGACGAACTGCCCGAATTCGAACGCCGCGTCATCGACGCGCTGCGAGAACCGATCGAGACCGGCGAGATCCACGTCTCGCGTGCCAATGCCCATATCCGCTATCCGGCGCGTTTCCTGCTGGTCGCAGCCGCCAATCCCTGCCGCTGCGGCGAGATCGCCGATGCCGCGCGGGCCTGCTCCAAGGCGCCGCGCTGCGGGTCGGACTACCTGGGCCGCATCTCGGGTCCGATGATGGACCGCTTCGACCTGCGCATCGAAGTGCCGCAGGTCGCGATCGAGGATCTGGGCCTGCCGGCGACGGGGGAAAGCTCGGCCAGCGTCGCCGCGCGTGTCGCCGCAGCCCGCGCGCTGCAAGCCGCCCGCTTTGCCGGCCATCCGACGGCGCGGGTGAACGCCGACGCCTCGGGCCGGCTGCTGGAAGAGGTCGCGCCCCTCGACGGCGAATGCCGGTCGCTGCTGGCGCTGGCAGCCGAGCGGCTGGGGCTGACCCCGCGCGGCTATCATCGCATCCTGCGCAGCGCACGCACCATCGCCGATCTGGACGGCTCGCCCGCCATCCGCCAGCCGCATCTGGCAGAGGCGCTGTCCTATCGCCTGCCCTTCGGCCGGCCGGATTGAAAGGCGACGGGTGGTCGGCACGGTTGCGGCCGAGGTCGCGGCAAGGCTGGCCCTCCATGAACCCGCAGCAGCGGATCATTGGATCCCCGGAGCCCTGCCTTCGGCTTCGCCTTCCGGTGCGGTATCAGCTTCGCTCGGCCAGCCGGCGCTCGATCGCGTCCCAGATCAGCGCAGCCGCATTGATGCCGTCGAAGCGCTCGAGTTCCTGAATGCCGGTCGGCGAGGTCACGTTGATCTCGGTCAGCCAGCCGTCGATCACATCTATGCCGATGAAAAGCAGGCCCTTTTCGCGCAGGACCGGACCGATATGGGCGCAGATCTCGTATTCGCGCTCGGTCAGGCCGATCTTTTCGGGACGGCCGCCGACATGCATGTTCGACCGCGCCTCGCCCTCGGCCGGAACCCGGTTGATCGCGCCGACCGGCTCGCCATCGACCAGGATGATGCGCTTGTCGCCCTTGACCACGGCGGGCAGGTATTTCTGGGCGATGATCGGCTCGCGACTATTGGCCAGGAAAGTCTCGACCAGCGAGGACAGATTCGGGTCGTCGGGTCGCATATGGAAGATGCCGACCCCGCCATTGCCGTAGAGCGGCTTGAGGATGAAGTCGCCATGCCGCTCGCGGAAGGCGCGGATCTGTGCCAGATCGCGGGTGATCAGCGTGGGCGGTGTAAGCTCTGGGAAATCGAGCACCAGCAGCTTCTCGGGACTGTTGCGCACCCAGAACGGATCGTTGACGACATAGGTCGAGGGCTGCACCCGGTCCAGCAGGTGCGTGGTGGTGATGTAGCCCATGTCGAAGGGCGGATCCTGCCGCAGCCAGACCACGTCGAACTCCGACAGATCGGCATCGGTCCAGTCGCCGAAACTCACATGGTTGCCCTGTTCGCGGCGCAGGGTGATCGGCCGGCCGCGCGCCATGACCCGCCCTTCGCAATAGCTCAGGCGGTCGGCTGTATACTGGAACAGCCGGTGGCCGCGGGCTTCGGCCTCAAGCCCCAGCCGGAACGTGCTGTCGCCGTCGATCGAGACCTGCTCGATCGGGTCCATCTGCAGGGCCACGTAAAGACTCATGCCATCATCCCCAGCCTGTTTCGGCCGAAGTTCTCGCGCGCATGGACGGGCTTTGCAAGCGGCAGCGCCGGATCGGCGCCGAGATTCGTGTTTCTGCCCACTGTCCGGCACCGGCTTCCAAGACGGCGCCGAGCAAGATCTGGCAACGCGGGCCGCACGCTCATGCGCCCTGCGAACTGGCCCAGGGCCTAGTTCACGCCAAATGCATTCTCGATGATCTCGATCCGCCCGAACTGATCGACCAGGGCTGCGTCGAAGCGCATTGCGGTCAGCAGCCCGGCGGGCAGGCGCCCGCAATATTCCAGCGCAGCATTGCAGATTCGCGCGATCTGCCGCGCACCGATCCGCTCCGCCGCCCGGTCGTGAAAGCGCGATTTCTTGACCTCGACAAAGGTGTATTCGTCATCCCTGCAAAGGATCAGGTCGATTTCGCCGCCGCGCCCGCGCCAGCGTTCGTCCATGACGTCGTAACCGCGCCGGCGATATTCCCGCGCCACCGATTCCTCGGCGAGGCGACCCGCGGAATAGGCGACGGCACCTTGCAGGGCCTTCCTGTCGACGGCCGCGACCGGCGTCCCGTCCGAAATCCTTTCGAACTTCATTCCCGTTCCTTCTTCATCTCAAGGGCCAGCGCATAGATTTCGCGTCGTGGCCGGCCAAACCGAGCCGCGACTTCTGCGGCTGCTTCCTTCACCGGCGATCCGTCCAGCAGTTCGCTCAGCGCTTCGCGCAGGCTGCCTTCATCCGCGGCAGCCGGTTCGGGGCGGCCGAACAGCACCACGATCTCGCCGCGCAGTCCCTCTCCGGGGATTTGTTCCAGCAGTTCCGTCGCCGTGCCACGCATCACCTCTTCGAATTTCTTCGTCAGTTCCCTGCAGATCACCGTAAGCCGATTCGCCTCAAGTTCGCACAGATTCTCCAACAATTGCTTAACGCGCCTGGGGCTTTCGAAGGCGATCACCGTGGCATCGACCTTGCGCCAGCTTTCGATCCATGTCCGCCGCGCACCGGCGGCGGCCGGCGGGAAGCCCACGAACAGGAACCTGTCGCTGGGCAAGCCCGAGACGGACAGCGCCGCCAGCGCCGCCGAGGGCCCGGGCAGCGCCCGGACGGCAAAGCCCGCTTCGGCGGCATCCCGCGCAAGCCGGTAGCCGGGATCGGCGACCAGCGGCGTGCCTGCATCCGAGGCATAGGCGACGGACCGTCCCTCGCCCAGGGCGGCAAGGATCGCCGGGCGCTGCCGGTCGGCATTGTGGTCGTGATAGGCGACGATGCGCCGGCCCCGGACCGGGATGCCGTGAATATCCATCAGGTGCCGCAGGTTGCGGGTATCCTCGGCGGCCAGCATATCGGCCGTGTTCAGCACGTCGAGCGCCCGCAGGGTGATGTCCCGCGCCGCGCCGATGGGGGTCGCCACCAGATAGAGCCCCGGTTCGGGCGCGGATGCCGAGATGGTCAGGGAAAGCGTTCGCGCGCCCGTCCCGGTTGTGCTGGCGCCATCCTCCATCGCGGGTTCCTTTCATGCTGCCGGGGCAAGTTGCCATGTCCCGAATATGCCAATAACCTGCCCCCATCAAACCCCCAGCCTCGATCCAAACAGGGAATCACGCCATGACCGTCCTGAAAACGATCCGCGGCGCCTTCGACCTGCGCCGCCCGCTCGCGCGCGTCGGAGCTGTCCTTTCCGTCCTGGCGCTTGCCGCCTGCCAACCGATCGAGATGGGAGCCTCGGGCCCGCAGACCGGCCAGAGCATCGATCCCTCGCAGCCGGTGCCGGTGGCGCTTCTGGTGCCCGGCGGCACGGGCAGCGCGGATCTGGACTGGCTGGCGCGCTCGCTCAGCAATTCCGCGAAGATGGCGGCGGCCGATGCGCGCGGCGCCACCATCGACCTGCGCATCTATGATTCGGGCTCCGAGCCCGGGACCGCCGTCGCCATGGCCAACCGCGCCGTGGCCGACGGCGCCAAGATCATTCTGGGCCCGCTTTTCGCCGACAGCGCCAATGCGGTCGGCAACGCCATGGCGCCGCAGGGCGTCAACGTGCTGTCCTTCTCGAACAATACCGACATCGCGGGCGGCAATGTCTTCGTGCTGGGCAATACCTTCGACAACGTGGCCGACAGGCTGGTGAAATACGGCGTCAGGAACGGCAAGCGCCGCATCATGATGGTGGCCGAGGACGACACCGCCGGCCAGGTCGGTGCCCGCGCCATCCAGCGTGCGATCCAGCGAAACGGTGCCACCCTGGCCGGGACCGCCGTGCATCCGCTGTCCAAGACCGGCATCGACGGCATCGTGCCGAATGTCGCGCAGGCGGCTCTGTCGGGCAATGTCGATGCGGTCTTCCTGACCGCGAACCAGGGCGCGGTTCTGCCCTATCTGACCGACAAGCTGGCCGATGCCGGCGTCAGCTCGGCCTCGGTGCAGATGATGGGGCTGACGCGCTGGGACCAGCCCTCGGCCCGGCTGCAGCTGCGCGGCGTGCAAGGGGGCTGGTTCGCCATTCCCGACACCACGATGAAGGCACAGTTCGACCAGCGCTACCGTGCCGCCTATGGCGAGACGCCGCATGAGCTGGGATCGCTGGCCTATGACGGCGTGGCCGCGATCGCGGCGCTGGTGCGTGCCGGCAAGCGCAATGCGCTGACCACCTCGGGGCTGACGCAGAGCGCGGGCTTCGCCGGGGTCTCGGGCGCCTTCCGCCTCAAGCGCGACGGCACCAACGAGCGTGCGCTGGCCGTGGCCTCCGTGCGGGCGGGCCAGGTGGTGGTGCTGGATCCGGCGCCGCGCAGCTTCGGCGGCTTCGGGTTCTGATCTTGAGCGCCAAGGATACCGACAGCCTGCCGCAAAGCGCCCCGGCCCTGCCCGGGGCGCATTCGCTGTTCAGCCCCGAAAGCTTCCTGCCGGCGCTGACCGAGGCGCTGCGCGACATCGCCGAGCCGCGCGAGATCCGGGCGCGCACCGTCGCGATCCTGACCCAGGCCCGCAATGCCGCCATGGGCGACATCGCCGCGGGCTTCATGTCCCACCCCCGCGCCGCGCGCGAGACGGTGCGCGCCATCGCCAGCCTTACCGACGCCACGGTGACGGCGATCCACCACGTCGCGACCACCATCCTGCACCCGCTGCTCAACCCTACGGATGCCGAGCGGCTGGCGGTGCTGGCCATCGGCGGCTATGGCCGGGCCGAGATGGCGCCGCAATCCGACGTGGACCTGCTGTTCCTGACGCCGTGGAAGGTCAGCGGCTGGGCCGAGAGCGTCGTGGAATCGATGCTCTACATGCTGTGGGACCTGAAGCTGAAGGTCGGCCAGTCCACGCGCTCGATCGACGACTGCCTGCGGCTGGGCGCGGGCGACATCACCATCCGCACCAGCCTGCTGGAGCACCGGCTGATCTGCGGCCATGCCACCGCCGCCGAAGTCCTGCGCGACCGGCTGTGGTCCGAGCTTTTCGACAAGACCGTCCCCGAATTCATCGAGGCGAAGCTGGCCGAGCGGGCCGAGCGCCACCGCCGCCAGGGCGGTCAGCGCTATGTGCTGGAGCCGAACGTCAAGGAGGGCAAGGGGGGCCTGCGCGACCTGCAGACCCTCTACTGGATCGCGAAATACATCCATCGCGTCGACCGCGCCGTGGAGCTGGTCGATCTGGGTTTCTTCACCCGCGAAGAGCACCTGACCTTCTGGCAGGCCGAGGACTTTCTCTGGGCGGTGCGCTGCCACCTGCACCTGATCGCGGGACGGCCGGCCGACAAGCTGACCTTCGACATGCAGGTCGAGGTCGCCAGGCGCATGGGCTATCGCGACCTGGGCGGGCGCCGCGCGGTCGAGATATTCATGCAGGACTATTTCCTGCACGCCACCAGGGTGGGCGAGCTGACGCGGGTGTTCCTGGTCGCGCTGGAGGCAAGGCACCTCTACCGCGCACCGATCATGAACCTGCTGTTCCAGCGCCGCCGCCGGGTCCGCTCGGGCTTCCGGATGGACCGGGGCCGGCTGACCTATGCCGATGAAAAGCAGTTCCTGTCCGATCCGCTGAACATCCTGCGGCTTTTCGAAGAGGCGCTTCGGACCGGCATCCTGATCCATCCCGACGCCATGCGCGTCGTCACCGCCAATCTGGAGATGATCGACGACCGCATGCGTTCGGACCCCGAGGCGGTGCGCATCTTCCTCGACCTGCTCCTGAAGCACGGCAACCCGGAACGTTCGCTGCGCCGGATGAACGAATTGGGGGTGCTGGCCGCCTTCATCCCCGAATTCGCGCCGGTCGTGGCGATGATGCAGTTCAACGTCTATCACCATTACACGGTGGACGAGCACCTGATCCAATGCGTGGCAGCCCTGGCCGCCATCGAGCGCGGCGAGGATGCCGAGGATCTGCCCGTGGTCAGCAAGATCATGAAGGGCAAGGTGAACCGGCGGGTCATCTATCTTGCCGTGCTGCTCCACGATATCGGCAAGGGCCGGGCCGAGGACCATTCGATCCTGGGCGCGCGGCTGGCGCGGCGCATCTGCACCCGCTTCGGCCTGCCTGCGGATGAGATCGAGACCATCGAATGGCTGATCCGCAACCACCTGCTGATGTCGGACGTGGCGCAGAAACGCGACATTGCCGATGCGCGCACGCTTCGCGACTTCGCCAAGGCGGTCAAGACGACCAAGCGGCTGGACATGCTTCTGGTGCTGACCGTCTGCGACATCCGCGGCGTCGGCCCCGGCACCTGGAACAACTGGAAGGCGATGCTGCTGCGCAAGCTGCACCAGGAAACCAAGCTTGCGCTGGAGAACGGGCTGGAGGAGCTGAACCGCGACAAGCGCATCGGCGAGGCCAAGCGTTCGCTGCGCCACCTGCTGACGGCCAAGGGCTGGGAGCCCAGGGCCATCAAGGCCGAACTGGGCCGGCATTACGACAATTACTGGCCGGGCCTGCCGACCGAGACGCAATATGTCTTTGCCCAGATGCTGAAGGACCTGGGCGATCACGAGATCCGCACCGACCTGCATCCCGATACCGACCGCGATGCGACGCGGGCCGCCTTCGTGCTGGCCGACCATCCCGGCATCTTCTCGCGCATGGCCGGCGCCCTGGCGCTGGTGGGCGCGAATATCGTCGACGCGCGCACCTATACCACCAAGGACGGCTTCGCCACCGCCGTGTTCTGGTTGCAGGATGCGGACGGCCATCCCTATGCCGCCGACCGCCTGCCCCGCCTGCGCACCATGATCCAGCGCACCCTGAAGGGCGAGATCGTCGCGCGCGAGGCGCTGGCCGGCCGCGACAAGCCGAAGAAG
Organism: Paracoccus sp. SSJ; assembly: GCF_030234105.1. Lineage (NCBI taxonomy): Bacteria > Pseudomonadati > Pseudomonadota > Alphaproteobacteria > Rhodobacterales > Paracoccaceae > Paracoccus > Paracoccus sp. SSJ. The sequence continues at coordinate 38,707 of NZ_JASSPE010000006.1, forward strand.
CGCGAGGCGGCCTTCCGCTTCCCCACCCATGTCACCTTCGACAACGAGGCATCCGACGTCTACACGGTGATCGAGGTCGATACCCGCGACCGTCCGGGCCTGCTCTACGACCTGACCCGGACCCTGGCCGACAACCACATCCAGATCGCCAGCGCCGTGATCGCCACCTTTGGCGCGCAGGTGGTGGACACCTTCTATGTCAAGGACATGTTCGGGCTGAAGCTGCACCAGCCACAACGCCGCGAGGCGCTGGAAAAAAGACTGCGGCAGGCGATCAAGGAAGGGGTCGAGCGGGCCGAGCGGGCCGAGCGCCCGTCGGGCGGGACGTTCTGAGGGACAGAAGATGCAACCGATACGACTGATCCGGGGCTTTCTCTCGGTGGGGGCCTGGACGCTGGCCAGCCGCGTGGTGGGCTTTGTCCGCGACGTGATGATCGCCGCCTATCTGGGCACCGGCCCGGTGGCGCAGGCCTATATCGTCGCCTTCACCCTGCCCAACATGTTCCGCCGCTTCTTTGCCGAGGGCGCCTTCAACACCGCTTTCGTGCCGATGTTCGCCAAGCGGCTGGAGAGCGGCGAGAACCCGCGCGGCTTTGCCGAAGAGGCGTTCTCCGGCCTGTTCTCGGTGGTGCTGGTCGTTTCGCTGATCGCGCATCTCGCCATGCCCTGGTTGGTGCTGATGCAGGCGGCGGGTTTCAAGGGCGACGAGCGTTTCGAGCTTGCGGTGATCTATGGCCGCATCTGCTTTCCCTATATCCTGTTCATCTCGCTGACAGCGCTGCTCTCGGGGCTTCTGAACGCCGGCGGGCGGTTCATGGCGGCGGCCGCCGCCCCGGTGCTGATGAACTTCGTGCTGATCGCCGCCATGCTGCTGGCGGACTGGCGGGGCTGGGACATGGGGCTGGCCATGGCATGGTCCACGCCGGTCTCGGGCATCGCGCAGCTTTTCACCGTCTGGTGGGCGGCGAAGCGCATGGGCTTTGCCCTGCACCTGCGCCGGCCCAAGCTGTCGCCGGACATGCGGCGGCTTCTGGCCGTGGCGGCGCCCGCCGTGCTGGCCGGCGGCGTGGTGCAGGTCAACCTGCTGGTCGGGCGGCAGGTCGGCTCGTTCTTCGACGGTGCCATCGCCTGGCTGACCAATGCCGACCGACTGTATCAACTGCCGCTGGGGGTGGTGGGCATCGCCATCGGCATCGTGCTCTTGCCCGACATCTCGCGCCGGCTGAGGAACGGCGATACCGGCGGCGGCCGCCATGCCTATAGCCGCGCCGCCGAATTCGCGCTGTTCCTGACCGTGCCTGCCGCCGTGGCGCTGGTGATCGCGGCCTATCCGCTGATCTCGGTGCTGTTCCGGCGCGGCGCCTTCCTGACCGCCGATGTCGGCCCGACCGCGCTGGCGCTGGCGATCTATGGCCTGGGCCTGCCGGCATTCGTGCTGCAAAAGGTGCTGCAACCGCTGTATTTCGCGCGCGAGGACACGCGCACCCCCTTCCGCTTCGCCGTCTGGTCGATGGTGGTCAATGCGGTGGTGGCGCTGGGGCTTGCGCCCTTCATCGGCTTTTCCGCCGCCGCCTGGGGCACCACCATCGCCGGCTGGACCATGGCCGCGCAGCTCTGGCGCGGCACCCGCGCCTTTGGCGAGGCGGCCGAGCTTGACGAGCGGTTCCGCCACCGCCTGCCCCGCATCTGCGCCGCATCCGCCCTTATGGGCGCGGTGATATGGGGGCTGATGCTGGCACTGGGCGATGCGCTGGAGCAGCCGGGGACGCGCTATCTGGCGCTGGCCGCGCTGGTCCTTGGCGGGATCGCGGCCTATGGCGCGGCGGCGCTGGTTCTTGGCGCCTTCCGCCCCTCGGACCTGCGCGCGGGCTTCCGGCGTCAGCGCTGACGGATCTGGCGCATCACGCGCCCGACCCCGCCCGGGATCAACACGAAGGACAAAAGGAAGCCGCAGCAGAATCCGGCGATCTCGGCGATCCAGGTCAGGCTGCCGTCCTGGAACAGGATGGCGAAGACCAATTGGAAAGCCAGCAGCATGCCGATCAGGACAAAGGCGCGCAGCCGGTTCGCGTTCTCCTGTCCGAGCCGGGTCCAGAGCAGGAAGGTAAAGGCGCCGACGAAGCCGTAGACCGCCGGATAGCCGCCGATCAGCGCCTGAAAGCGGAATTGCGGCAAGAGCCCGGCGGCCAGCGTATAGACCAGCGCGCCGCCGATGGCCGAGCCGAAGAACAACGCGGCGACCGCCCAGGCGCGGAACTGATGCGCGATCAGGTTCCCCAGCGCCAGCGTGAAGACGATCACGAAAAGCGCATGGGTCAGCGACAGGTGCACGAAGGGATAGGTGACGATGCGCCAGCTCTGGTCGAACAGAAAGGTCCGCATCTGCCACAGCCGCAGCACGAATTCGGGGATATAGGCGGTGCGCTCGACCGCGATCTGGCGCATGGCAAGGCCGGCGCCCTGCCCGCCCCCACCGATAAAGCCCATCTGGGCAAGGCCGAACACCGCCTCGCAGGCGATCATCGGCAGCGCGATCATCCAGACCACGGCGGGCACGGGGTTCAGCGGCGATTCATCGTAACCGGGACGCATCGAGGCTCCTTTCCAGCGGGCTCCTGCGCCCCTGTCCTATCTGCGGGCGGTTGCGCCCGCGCGGGGCAAGAGGTAAGCCAGCCACCGGGATTTTCCAAGCAGGTAGTGCCATGACCACGAGCTTCGCCAAGCGCATCTTCTCCGGCATCCAGCCCTCGGGCGGGCTGACGCTGGGGAACTATCTGGGCGCGCTGAAACGCTTTGCGGACTATCAGGGCAAGGGTGCCGAGACGATCTATTGCGTCGTGGACCTGCATGCGATCACCGTCTGGCAGGAGCCCGAGAAGCTGCGCCACAACACCCGCGAGGTCGCGGCGGCCTTCATGGCCTCGGGCGTGGACCCCGAGGTCTCGATCCTGTTCAACCAGAGCCAGGTTTCGCAGCATGCCGAACTCGCCTGGCTTTTCAACACCGTGGCGCGGGTCGGCTGGATGTATCGCATGACCCAGTTCAAGGACAAGGCCGGCAAGAACAGCGAGAATTCCAGCCTGGGCCTTCTGGCCTATCCCTCGCTGATGGCCGCCGACATCCTGGCCTATCACGCCACCGCCGTCCCGGTGGGCGAGGACCAGAAGCAGCATCTGGAACTGACCCGCGACATCGCCGCCAAGTTCAACCACGATTATGGCGTCGACTTCTTCCCGATCACCGAGCCGATGATCGAGGGCACGGCCACCCGCGTCATGTCCCTGCGCGACGGATCCAAGAAGATGTCGAAATCCGATCCCTCGGATGCCAGCCGCATCAACCTGACCGACGATGCCGATGCCATCGCGCAAAAGATCCGCAAGGCGCGCACCGATGCCGATCCGCTGCCGGGGTCGATGGAGGGGCTGAAGGACCGGCCCGAGGCGAAGAACCTCGTCAATATCTATGCCGCGCTGACCGGCGAGAATGGCGACCAGGTGCTGGCGCGGTTCGAGGGCCAGGGCTTCGGCGCCTTCAAGCCGGCGCTGGCCGAGGTGGCGGTCGAGGCGCTGGCCCCGATCACCCGGCGGATGACCGAGTTCATGGCCGACCCGGCCGAGATCGACCGCATCCTGGGCCGCGGCGCCGGCCAGGCCGCCGCCATCGCCGGACCCATCGTCGAGCGCACCAAGGACATCATGGGCATGATCCGCTCGCGCTGAGCGCCGCGAGCGGACTCACGAATGTTTCAATGACTTCCCGGCAGGATGGGCTATGATTCCCCGATCCTGCCGCAAAACGGGAAAAGCCATGCCTGATCAGCTGTCGAGGATGCTCGGCGAACGCCCCTGGCTTCTGGCCGACGGGGCGACCGGGACCAATCTCTACAACATGGGGCTGGCGCCGGGTCAGGCGCCCGACCTGTGGTGCGAAACCCATCCCGAAAAGGTGCGCGAACTGCACCGGCAGATGATCGCCTCGGGCGCCGACATCATCCTGACCAACAGCTTCGGCGCCAATGCCAGTCGGTTGCGGCTGGCCAAGGCGCAGGACAAGGTGGCCCAGCTGAACCGCGCCGCCGCCCGTCTGGCGCGCGAGGCGGCGGCCGAGGTCGGCCGCGCCGTGGTCGTCGCCGGCTCGATCGGCCCGATCGGCGAGATCATGGCCCCGATGGGCCGGCTGACCGAGGCCGAGGCCGCCGCCATGTTCACCGAACAGGCACAGGCGCTGAAGGATGGCGGCGCCGATCTGCTGTGGGTCGAGACCATCAGCGCCGTCGAGGAGATGCGCGCCGCCGCCAAGGCCGCGCAGGCCGTCGGCATGCCCTGGTGCGGCATGATGAGCTTTGAGCCGGGCGGACGCAGCATGATGGGGGTGACGCCGCCGCAGCTTGCCTCGCTGATCGACCGGCTGTCGCACCCGCCCATCGCCTATGGCGCGAATTGCGGCACCGGCCCGGCCGAGCTGCTGCTGGCGGTGGCCGGTTTCGCCGCTTCGGGCAACGAGCGTCCGCTGATCGCCAAGCCGAATGCTGGCGTGCCCCGCTATCAGGACGGCGGGCTGATCTATGATGCGACGCCCGAGGTCATGGCCGAATTCGCCGTGCTGGCTCGCGACCTGGGCGTGCGCATCGTCGGCGGCTGCTGCGGCACTACGCCCGAGCATCTGGCCGCCATGCGCGACGCGCTGGTCGCCGCGCCGCGCGGGCCGCGCCCCTCGCCCGAGCGCATCTCGGCCCGCATCGCCGAGGTCATGGGACCGGGGGAATAGTCAGAACAGCGTCAATTGGTCCCCAGCCCGCGGCGGAGGACCGAAGCGGCTGCAATCCAGCACCTCGGCCTCGCGCACCAGCCCCAGCCGCTTGCGGGCCAGGCGGAAACGCTGGTGCAGCAGGTCGGCCTCGTGCCCTTCGCCACGCATGCGCTTGCCAAAGCGCGGGTCGTTGTCGCGCCCGCCGCGCATGGCCTGGATACGCGCCATCACATGCGCCGCCTTGCCGGGGTGGTGGCGCTCCAGCCAGTCGCGGAACAGCGGCGCCACCTCCAGCGGCAGGCGGATCGGGATCATGCCGGCGGCACTTGCCCCGGCGTCGCGGGCGGCCTGCATGATGCGCTCCAGCTCATGCTCGGTCAGCACCGGGATGATCGGCGCCACCATGACCCGCACCGGCACGCCGGCATCCGAAAGCACCCGGATCATCCGCAGCCGGGTCGCGGGCGCCGGCGCGCGCGGCTCCATCTGCCGCGCCAGATCCGCGTCCAGCGTGGTCAGGGAAATGCAGACCATCGCCTGCCCCTTGGCCGCCATCGCCCCCAGCAGGTCCGCGTCGCGCATCACCGTGGCGCCCCGCGTCACCAGGCTCAGCGGGTGGTTCCAGTCATGCAGCACCTGCAGGCAGCCGCGCATGATGCCCAGCTTGGCCTCGATGGGCTGGTAGGGGTCGGTATTGGTGCCAAAGGCGATGGGCGCGACGGCATAGCCCCGCCTGCCGATCTCGGCCGCGAGCAGTTCGGGGGCGTTGGGCTTGGCCACGATTCGCGTCTCGAAATCCAGCCCGGGCGACAGGCCCAGATAGGCATGGCTCGGTCGGGCGAAGCAATAGATGCAGCCATGCTCGCAACCGCGATAGGGGTTGATCGAGCGGTCGAAGGGAATGTCGGGCGACGTGTTGCGGGTAATGATCGAGCGCGCCCGCTCCTGCGTGATCTCGGTGCGCAGCAGGTCCTGGTCCTCGGGTATGTCCCAGCCGTCGTCCTCGCGCTCGGTCCGGTAGGGCTCGAACCGCGCTGCGGGGCGCGAGTCGGCGCCGCGGGCGCGCAGGATCTCGTCGGGGTTCCGGGGTGGCAGGCTCATGCCGCCACGCTAGAATATTTAGAGAACATTTTCCAGCGCGCGCAGGAAACCCGGCGGCGCAGGCCGGATTAATCGCCCGCGGGCCTTTTCGTCGGAGGCGCGCGGGGGCATATTGAGGGCAACGGAGGATGACATGCCGCTGCCGCATTTCCTGTTCCTGATCCTTGCCGTGATCCTGGCCGCCGGGCTGACGATCTGGGCGGCGAGCGCCGTGGGCATTCCGCTGTTCGCGCTGGGTCTTGTGGCGCTGCTGGCGGCCGCGATCGCGCATCTGACGACACGCGATCACCGAAGCTAGCTTTCCGGCCGCTGCCCGAAAACCGGGCCGAAACCCGAACCAGCCGGAAGAAAAGGCGCAGGCGGCGCGAATCGCCGCCCCTTCGCCATGGTGTTACGCGGCCGCGTTGCCCGGTTTCTCGGCACCGTCCTTGATCGCCGAAAGCGCGGCCTCTTCCGTCCATGCTCGTCCGTTGGCATTCGGATCGTGCAGCACGGACCATGCCCAGGAGGCGATGCCCGGCTGTTTCGGATCGTGACAGATGCGCCCCACCGGCACCTCGTTGCGGCAAATCGTCCAGTCACCAGAAACGGGTTTACCATCCACCACGGTCTGAATACGTGTCCACATGCGAGATCCTTTCTTGTCTTTTCGTTGATCGCCCTGCATGGCCGCAGATGCGGGCGCCATGCGCGCGGGCGACGGTCGCAGCGCCGGACGAATGCGAATCGGCGCGTAAGCAGGCTTGATGTCATCACGCAAACCTGACGATTTCTTTAACCGGCATTGCCCGTCGCTGCAATAAATCCGCTGCGTCCCAGGCCGACTCTGTCCGAAAAACTGTCAGGATGCAGAGAAAATACCAGATATAACAACTGATTACCGAGACATTCTACTCTGCAATCAGCTCCGTATCCCAGTAGAGAAAATCCATCCAGCTGTCGTGCAGATGGTTGGGCGGGAAGCGCCGGCCGATGGCGTGCATCTCCTCCGGCGTGGGCCGGCGAGGCGGGCGACGCAGCCTAAGCCCCGAATTCTTCAGCAGTTTGTTGGCCTTCCTCAGGTTGCAGGGCGAACAGGCGGCGACGACATTCTCCCAACTGGTGATCCCTCCGCGCGAGCGCGGCAGGACATGGTCAAAGGTCAACTCGCCCTTCGCACCGCAATACTGGCAGCAGAATTCGTCCCGCAGAAAAAGATTGAAGCGCGTGAATGCCACGCGCTTCTGGGGTTTGACGAAGTCTTTCAGCACGACGACCGAGGGGATGCGTATCGCGTGATGCTGGCTGCGCACCACCTCGTCATATTCGGCGATGATCTGGACACGGTCCAGGAACACCGCCTTCACCGCCTCCTGCCAGGGCCAGAGCGACAGCGGATAATAGCTGAGCGGTCTGAAATCGGCGTTTAGGACCAGTGCGGGATGGTGGCGCAAGAAGGATGGCTCGCGCACGAATTGGGTTCGGAATTCGCCATGGTCGTCCAGCATCGGCCCTCGCTTCGCCTTGTCCGGGACGGGTCAGAACATGGCACCGACTATATATCGCGGTTCCGGGCTGACAAGTCCCTGAATATATGCCTGGCACACAAATAGCCCTGTGGCGTGACAGCGGCGTGACAAGGCTCAATGCGGCGAGGCGATCTTCATCAGCACCAGGCCCGCAACGATCAGCACCGCGGCGAGAAGGCGCAGCGAATCGGCCGATTCGCCCAGCAACAGCACCCCCAGAACGAAGGTGCCGACCGCGCCGATGCCCGTCCAGATGACATAGGCGGTGCCCAGGGGCAGCACCTTCATCGACAGCGACAAAAACCAGACGCTGGCCGCCATGGCGACAAGGGTGGTGGCGGTCGCCCAGGGCCGGGTGAAGCCGTCGGACTGCTTCATGGCAAAGGCCCAGATCACCTCGAACAACCCCGCCACACCCAGATAGATCCACGCCATGCCTTGCCTCCTGTCCTGCCGGGCAGGTTGTGGCGGCGCATGGGGCAAGGTCAAGCCGGGCTGGCCCCACCGAAGGATTGCTGGCAAGATGGCGGCATGACGATACCGCCCAAGCTGATCGGCACGCTGGAATCCGCGCTTTACGCCGAGGATCTGGACGAGGCTGCCCGTTTCTGGACCGGAATCATCGGCCTGCCCGAGATCGCCCGGGTGCCCGGCCGGCATGTGTTCTTTCGCTGCGGCGCGCAGGTGCTGCTGGTGTTTCGTGCCGACGCGACCCGCATCCCGCCCAAGCCCGATGCCCGCCTGCCTGTGCCGCCGCATGGCAGCGAGGGGCCGGGGCATTTCTGCATGGGCGCCAAGCCGGACACGTTCGACGCCTGGCGCGCGCATCTGGAGGCGTCGGGCATCGAGATCGAGGCCGATTTCATCTGGCCGCAAGGCGGCAGGTCGCTGTATTTCCGCGATCCTGCCGGGAACTCCATCGAGATTGCCGATCCCGCGATCTGGGCGTGACCGACGGGCCGGCCGAAAGGATCAGCGGCGGGCGCGCACCGCTGCGGGCTGCGGCGCCAGAAGACGCAGGGAAACCATGCCGGCCGGAATCAGGGCGATCGCGGTCATCCAGATCAGGGTCATGTGCACTCTCCTCGTCTCTTCCTCTTTAAGAAGGTAGGGACTGCATTTCCTTTCGCAAGTGCGAAATCGCCCAAAGACCTTACGACCCGGCGGCAAACCGCTCCTTCAGGAAGGCCAGGGCCACGGACAGCCCGTCGGGCGAGATGCCGTGGCCGGTATTCTTCATCACATGGCCGTAGACGGTGAAGCCGGCCGCCTGCAGCGCCTCGCCGGCGATCCCCATGCTTTCGAAGGGCACGACCGGGTCCTGGTCGCCATGGATCAGCAGGACCGGCGGCTTGACCCGCGCCTGGCCCACGTTCTCGGGGTCCAGCAAGCGGCCCGAGAACCCCACCACCCCGGCGATCTCTTCTTGGCGCTGCGGAGCGACGGCCAGCGCCATCATCGTGCCCTGCGAAAAGCCGACCAGCGCCAGCCTGTCCGCGGCCAGCCCTTCATCCGCCAGAACCTTGTCCAGGAAGGCATTGATGTCCTTGAAGGATTGCGCCGCCGATTCCTTGGCCTGCGTCTCGGACGAGCCGTCCATCCAAGGGATGGGAAACCACTGATAGCCCATCGGATTGTTCACGCAGGGCTCGGGTGCGTTCGGGGCATAGAAGGCGGTGCCGGGCAGATGCGGCGCCAGCGGATCGGCCAGTCCCAGCAGGTCGGCCCCGTCGGCGCCGTAGCCGTGCAGAAAGACCACCACGGAATCGGCCTGGCGCGGCCCCTTGCGTTCGGATTTCAACTCGCGCAGCATCTCGTCCCCCTCAGCGGACGCCCTCGCGCCCTTTTGCGGCCCGGTAATAGGCCCAGAGCGCCCGGGCCGCAACCGCCCGCCAGGGCCGCCACGGCTCGGCCAGCTCGGTCAGGGCGGCCGGACGGGGGCGTTCCGGCAGGCCATGGAGCAGCCGCGCCGCCTCGGCCAGCGCCAGATCGCCCGCGGCAAAGGCATCCGCCCGGCCAAGCGCGAATTTCAGATAGATGTCGGCGGTCCAGCGCCCGATTCCCGGCAAGGCGGTCAGCCGGGCGATCACCGCCTCGTCGGGCAGGTCGCGCAAGCCCGCCCAGTCCACCCCTGCCCCGGCAATGCCGCGCAGATAGCGGATCTTGGGCCGCGACAGGCCGGCGGCGCGCAGCGTCTCGTCATCCGCTGCGGCGATTCCCGCCTCATCGGCCAGCCTCGCCGCAGCCATGCGCGCGGCGATGGCATTGGCAGCCTGGGTCGAGATCTGCTGCGAAACCACCGCATCGCGGATTGCCGGGAACCCTTCGGGCCAGCGCCGCAGCGGCAGCGGCATCAGCGCCGGCAACTCGCGCGCCCAGACCGGACAGACCCGCATCAGATGCGCCGCGCCCTCCTCCAGATCGGCCGGGGCGCGGATTTCGCGCATCAATCCTCTTCCTCGTCGGCCAGCCGCGCCTCTTCCTTCAGCCGGGTCTCGAAGGCCATCGAGATGTGATGGCGCAGCGCCTGTTCCGCCGCCGCCCCGTCATGGGCGGCGATGGCATCGACGATGGCCTGGTGCTCGTCCAGGGTGACGACGTCGCGGCCCTGCGCCGCCAGGCTGGTGCGCGCCATCAGGGCCATGCTGCGATGCACCAGGTCCAGTTGCTGCACCAGATAGCGGTTGTGCGAGGCCAGGTGGATCTGGTGGTGAAAGCGGCGGTTCGCCCGTGCCAGGGCCTGCGGGTCGCCCAGGATGGCGCGGTCGTCCTCGACCATGCCGGCCAGAACGCGCACCTCCTCGGGCGTGGCGTGGCGGGCGGCCAGCCGCGCCGCCAGCGCCTCGAGCTCGGCGCGCACCGTGTAAAGCTCGGCCAGCTGGTTGTGGTCCAGCGTGGCGACGATCAGGCTGCGCCCGTCGCGTTTCAGCATGGACTGGGTTTCCAGCCGTTGCAGCGCCTCGCGGACCGGGGTGCGCGAAACGCCGAAGCGTTCGGCCAGTTCGGATTCGACCAGCCTGTCGCCGGGGCGATAGCTGCCGTTGTCGATGGCGGAGAGGATCAGGGAATAGGCGTCTTTCATGGCACGCACGATCCGCGCTCGGAACGGCGATTGCAAGCGCCATGCCGCGGGTTTAGGCAGGGATCATGGATTTTCGGCATGTCACCACCTGGATCTTCGATCTGGACAACACGCTTTATGCGCCCGAGGTCAGGCTTTTCGCCCAGATCGAGCGGCGCATGACCGCCTATGTCATGCGCGAGCTGCGCGTGACCGAGGCCGAGGCGAACCGGCTGCGCAGCCATTACTGGCGCGAGCACGGCACCACGCTGGCCGGGCTGATGGCCGAACACGGCATCGCCCCGCTGCCCTATCTGCGCGATGTCCACGACATCGACTTCACCGTTCTGACGCCCGACCCGGAACTGGCCGGGCTGATCACTGCCCTGCCCGGCCGCAAGATCGTGCATACCAATGGCGACAGCGCCTATGCGACGCGGGTGCTGGAGCACCGCGGGCTGATGGTGTTCGATGCGATCCACGGCGTCGAGGAGGTGGGTTTCCACCCCAAGCCGGACCCGCGCGCTTATGCCGCAGTCCTGGCCGCCGAAGGCTTCGAGCCGTCCCGCGCCGCCATGTTCGAGGACGACCCCCGCAACCTTGCCATCCCGCATCGGCTTGGAATGCGGACGATTCTCGTCGGAACCGGCCGTCATGGCCCGGACGATCTGGCCGAGGGCCAGGACCACGGCCCGCATGTCCACTATCGCACCCAGGATCTGGGCGAATTCCTGCGCGGGCTTGCCGCAAGCGGCGGTCCGGGTAAGATCTGACGTTCCGCCGACAGGAAACAGATAACTAGGGAACGCGCATGTCCGAGCCACTCACCCCCGCCGAAGCCAAGGCCGAGGCCCGCACCGCCACCGCCCTTTTCACCTTCGCCCTGCTGGTCGTCGTGCTTTCGGTGCTGGCCCTCGTGCTCTGGGGCCTGCCGGCGCTCAGCCTGATCGCGCTGGCCGCGACCGTGCTGGTCTTCGGCATGCTCGCCGCCTATGCGGCCGGGTTCTAGGCAGGCCGGAACCAGACATGCAGATCGACGATACCGAGATCCTCGTCTCCGGCGGCGGCATCGCCGGGCTCATCGCGGCCGCCGCCTTCGGCAGCGCGGGACATTCCGTGATCTGCGTCGACCCCGCCCCGCCGGTCACCGAAGAGGCGGCCCAGGGATCGGACCTGCGCAGCACCGCCTTCCTGCACCCCTCGATCGCGGTGCTGCAGGCGGCCGGCTTGTGGGAGCGCCTCGCCCCCCATGCCACCGCGCTGCAAACCATGCGCATCATCGATGCCGGCGGGAAACTGTCGCAAGCGCGGTTGACCCGCGATTTCGACGCTTCCGAGATTTCGGACCAGCCCTTCGGCTGGAACCTGCCCAACTGGCTTCTGAAGCGCGAGATCTCGGCGCGGCTCGCCGGCCTGCAAAACGTCCGCTTCCTGCCCGGCACCGGGACGGCGGGACTGGTGGTCCGCGACAGCGAGGCGCTGGCCACGCTGACCGACGGCAGCCGCATCCGGGCAAGGCTGGTGATCGGCGCCGACGGCCGCAACTCGCCGGTGCGCCAGGCGCTCGGCATCGGCACCCGCACGCTGCGCTATGGACAAAAGGCGCTGGCCTTCGCCGTCACCCATGAACGCCCGCACGAGAACGTCTCGACCGAGGTCCACCGCTCGGGCGGCCCCTTCACGCTGGTGCCCTTGCCCGACCGGGACGGAAAACCCTCCTCGGCCGTGGTCTGGATGGAACGCGGCCCCGAGACCGCCCGGCTGCGCGCCCTGCCGCCCGCGGAATTCGAGGCCGAGCTGAACCGCCGCTCGGCCGGCGTGCTGGGCCATCTGACCCAGGCGACCCGGCTGACGGAATGGCCGATCATCAGCCAGATCGCCGACCGCTTCACCGGCCCGCGCACGGCGCTGATCGCCGAAGCCGCGCATGTCGTCCCGCCCATCGGCGCGCAGGGGCTGAACATGAGCCTCGCCGATCTGGCCTCGCTCATCGCCCTCTCGACCGGCGATCCCGGCAGTGCGAGATCGCTCGCCGCCTATGAGCGCCGCCGCCGCCCCGAGGCGCTCGCGCGTCTTATCGGCATCGACGCGCTGAACCGCGCCAGCATGATCTCGGCCCGCCCCCTGCGCGACCTGCGCGCTGCCGCCCTGGGCGGCCTCTACGCCGTGGCGCCCGTGCGCCGGATCATGATGCGCGCCGGCCTGGGCGTGACCTGATCCGCCTTCACCGTTTCCCAAATACTCATCGTGCCGGCCCATCAGGCACGGCCCCGGACTTCTTCGTTCCCCAAATACTCATGGGACCGCGCCACCGGCGCCGCCCTTCCCGGTGGCGCCCGTCCGCGCAATCTGCCAGATAGCGAGCATGGCCAAACCGATCACCGCCTTCACCTGCACCGCCTGCGGCGCCAGCCATCGCAAATGGGCCGGCCGCTGCGACGCCTGCGGCGCCTGGAACACCGTCATCGAGGAGGCGCCGCTCAGCCAGGGCCCCGGCCGCGGCCTCGGCACGCTCAAGGGCAAGCCTATCCCGCTTTCGGGCCTCGCCACGCAGGATGCGCCGCCCAGGCGCGCCACCTCTGGCATCGCCGAGCTCGACCGGGTGCTGGGCGGCGGGCTTGTCCCCGGCTCGGCCATTCTCGTCGGCGGCGATCCGGGCATCGGCAAGTCCACCCTGCTGCTGCAGGCCGCCGCCGCCTTTGCCCGCGCCGGTCAGCAGGCGATCTATGTCTCGGGCGAGGAAGCCAGCGCCCAGGTCCGGTTGCGCGCACAGCGCCTGGGCCTGGGCGACGCGCCCGTCCGCCTGGGTGCCGAGACCGCGCTGCGCGACATCCTGACCACGCTCGACGCCGAGCGCCCCGACGTGGCGGTGATCGACTCGATCCAGACGCTCTGGTCCGACCGGATCGAGGCCGCGCCCGGCTCAGTGGCGCAGGTCCGCGCCAGCGCGCATGAACTCGTCACCTTCGCCAAGCGGCGCGGCACCTCGGTCATCTTGGTCGGCCATGTCACCAAGGAGGGCCAGATCGCCGGCCCCCGCGTGGTCGAGCACATGGTCGACACCGTGCTGTATTTCGAGGGCGAGCGCGGCCACCAGTTCCGCATCCTGCGCGCCCACAAGAACCGTTTCGGCCCCGCCGACGAGATCGGCGTCTTCGAGATGACCGGGGGCGGGCTTGCCGAGGTCGCCAACCCCTCGGCGCTGTTCCTGTCCGAACGCGGCGAGGCCAGCGCCGGCTCGGCGGTCTTTGCCGGGATCGAGGGCACGCGCCCGGTGCTGACCGAGGTGCAGGCGCTGGTCGCCCCCTCGACATTGGCAAGTCCCCGCCGAACCGTGGTCGGGCTGGATGGCGGACGGGTCTCGACCATCCTCGCCGTGCTTGAGGCGCGCTGCGCCGTCCCCTTCGCGGGTCTCGACGTTTTTCTCAATGTTGCCGGGGGGATGCGCGTCAGCGAGCCCGCCGCAGACCTTGCCATCGCCGCCGCGCTGCTCAGCGCGCGCGAGGACGTGGCGCTGCCGCCCGAGGCGGTGCTTTTCGGCGAAATCAGCCTCTCGGGCGCGCTGCGGCCCGTCGCGCAGGCGGAAAACAGGTTGAAAGAGGCGCAGAAACTTGGTTTTTCACGAGCGATCCTGCCTTCGGCCACCAAGGTCGAGGGCGTGGCCGGGATGCGAATCGACCGCATCGCGGATCTGACAAGTTTCGTGGGCGAGACATTCGGCGCCGGATGAACTCGTCCCAAAGACGCGGGGAATGCCGCGAAAGGGCGTGAAAATGGACGGATTCACCATCATCGACGGCATTGTCGCCGTCGTGATCATCCTCTCGGCGATCCTGGCCTATGCGCGGGGCTTCGTGCGCGAATCGCTGGCGATTCTCGGCTGGATCGGCGCGGCGGTGCTGGCCTTCATCTTCGCGCCGACGGTGCGGCCGATGGTGGCGCAGGTTCCGGGGCTGAACGAGTTCCTGGCCGACAGCTGCGAACTGGCCACCATTGCCGGCTTCGCCGCAGTCTTCGCGCTGGCGCTGGTGCTGTTCTCGATCATCACGCCGCTGTTTTCCTCGGTCGTGCAGCGCTCGGCGCTCGGCGGCGTGGATCAGGGCATGGGGTTCCTCTTCGGGGTGGCGCGCGGCATCCTGCTCGTCGCCATCGCCTTCATCGTCTATGACCGGGTGATGGCGACGCAGCCCGTGGCGGTGGTCGAGAACTCCCGCTCGGCGCAGGTGTTCGAGCGCATGCGCGGCCAGATGGACCAGCAGATCCCGCAGGACGCGCCGGGCTGGGTGGTCAGCCGCTATGAACAACTGGTGCGCAGTTGCGTGCCCTCGGGCCAGCCGGTCGACGCCCAGACGCCCGCCCCCACGCCCGCCGCACCGGCGAATTGAGCCGATATGGCCAATTTGTGACATAAAAAGCGCCCCGCGATGGCCGTGGGGCGTGACTTCGTCCGCCTGACACCCTAGATTGGCGTCAAGCGTCCCATACCCAGCCCCGGAATAGCCCCAAGAGTCGGTGATGATGCAGCCATTCCTTGCCCATCCCTTCGATTCCGACCGCCTGCATGAAGAATGCGGCGTGTTCGGCGTGATCGGAGTGACGGATGCCGCCAATTTCGTCGCATTGGGGCTGCATGCCTTGCAGCACCGCGGGCAGGAGGCCGGCGGCATCGTCGCCCATGATGCCGAGCAGGGCTTCAACAGCGCCCATCGCTTCGGCTATGTGCGCGACAACTTCACCAAGCAAAGCCTGATGGAGACCCTGCCGGGCTCGCTCGCCATCGGCCATGTGCGCTATTCCACCGCCGGCACCAAGGCGGCGACGGCGATCCGCGACGTGCAGCCCTTCTTTGGCGAATTCGCCATGGGCGGCTGCGCGCTCGCCCATAACGGCAACATCACCAACGCCATGGCGCTGCGCCGCGAGCTGATCGAGCGCGGCTCGATCTTCCAGTCCAGTTCGGACAGCGAATGCATCATCCACCTGATGGCGCGTTCCATCCAGCGCAACATCCCCGAGCGGATGAAGGACGCGCTGCGCCGGGTCGAGGGCGCCTTCAGCGTCATCGCCATGACCCGCACCAAGCTGATCGGCGTGCGCGACCCGCTGGGCGTGCGCCCGCTGGTGTTGGGCCGCATCGGCGACGAGGGTTTCGTGCTTGCCTCCGAAACCTGCGCGCTCGACATCATCGGCGCCGAGTTCCTGCGCGAGATTGAGCCGGGCGAAATGGTGGTGATCTCCAAGGGCGAGATCGAGTCCTCGCGCCCCTTCGGTCCCTCGACGGGGCGCTTCTGCATCTTCGAGCATGTGTATTTCTCGCGTCCCGATTCGATCATCGGCGGCCGTTCCGTCTATGAGACCCGGCGCCAGATCGGCGTGGAACTGGCCCGCGAGGCGCCGGTCGAAGCCGACCTGGTCTGCCCGGTGCCCGACAGCGGCACGCCGGCCGCCATCGGTTATGCGCATGAAAGCGGCATCCCCTTCGGCATGGGCATCATCCGCAACCAGTATATGGGCCGGACCTTCATCGAACCGACCGAGCAGATCCGAAACATGGGCGTGCGGCTGAAGCTCAACGTCAACCGCGCGCTGGTCAAGGGCAAGCGCGTGGTGCTGGTGGACGATTCGGTGGTGCGCGGAACGACCTCGCGCAAGATCAAGGACATGATCCTGGATGCCGGCGCGGCCGAGGTGCATTTCCGCATCGCCTCGCCGCCGACTGCCTGGCCCTGCTTCTACGGCGTGGACACGCCCGACCGCGAAAAGCTGCTGGCCGCGCAGATGTCCGAGGAAGAGATGCGCGAATGGATCGGCGTCGACAGCCTGGCCTTCGTGTCGCTTGACGGGCTTTATCGCGCCGTGGGCGAGGCGCGGGGCCGCAACAGCGCCTGCCCGCAATATTGCGATGCCTGTTTCTCGGGCGAATATCCGGTGGCGCCCTTCGACCAGCTTGAACGCGGCTTCCGCATGAAATCCGATTGCGCCGCGCATCCGGTCACCGACCACGCGGCAGAGTGATCCGTCCGCGGCCGGGACGCGGGGCCATAAAAAAGCCGGGGGCTCGATGCTCCCGGCTTTTTTCGCTTTCGCGACCTGCGGCCTGCCGGTTCAGATGCGGCCGATCTGTTCGGGCAGGATGACGGTGAAGCGGCTGCCCTTTCCGCGCTCGCTTTCGATGCGCAGGCGGCCGCGATGCCGGTTCACGATATGCTTGACGATGGCCAGGCCCAGCCCGGTGCCGCCCTGCTCGCGCGAGCGATGCGTGTCGACGCGATAGAACCGCTCGGTCAGGCGCGGCAGGTGCTGCTGATCGATGCCCTCGCCCTGGTCGGCGACGGAAACCGCCCAGGCCGGGCCGCGCAGCACCGGCTCATGCGCCAGCCGTTCCAGCGTCACCGTCGCCACGCCGCCACCGCCGCCGTATTTCAGCGCGTTCTCGACCAGGTTGTGAAACACCTGAACCAGTTGGTCGGCGTCGCCCGGCACCGGCACCTTGCCGGCTGCGCCCTGCAATTCCAGCCGCACCCCGGCCGCGGCGGCGGCGGGCGTCAGCGTTGCCACGACGCTGCGCAGCAGCCCGGCCAGGTCCAGGTTCTGCGCCGGGCGGCGGCGCTCGTCCTGCTCGACGCGGCTCAGCGACAAGAGGTCGGCAACCAGCCGGTTCATCCGCCCCGCTTCGCGCTCCATGATGTCGAGAAAGCGCGCACGCGCGGCGGGATCGTTGCGGGCCGGACCGCGCAAGGTCTCGATAAAGCCCATCAGCGCGGTCAGCGGCGTGCGCAGTTCATGGCTGACATTGGCGACGAAGTCGCGGCGCATCTGCTCGGTTTCCTCATCGCGCGAGCGGTCCTCGATCACCACGGCCGCACCCAGCAGCCCCGGCGCCTGCAAGGCCGTCACCGTCACCTCGCAAAACACGCGTCGGTCGGCCGCGCCCAGGGTGACGTTCAGCCGCGCCCGTTCCTGCCCGGCCAGCACGGCATCCAGCGCGGCATTGACCTCGGGGTGGCGCAGCACGGTGACGAAGGGTCGCCCGCCCGGCACCGCACCCAGAAGCGCCTCGGCCGGCTCGTTGGCGCCCAGGATGCGCGCCTGCCGGTCGACGACCAGCATCGCCACCGGCACGGCCCGCAAAAGCGCATGCAGCCGCGCCTCGATCATCCCCGGCCGGCCTGCACCAGCCCCTGCCGAAAGCGGGCGGCGTTGCGGTTATAGCCTTCGGCCGATTTCAGCAGTTGCGCCCGCGCCGCCTCGTCCAGCTCGCGCACGATCTTTCCGGGCGCGCCCATGACCAGAGAGCCGGGCGGGATCACCTTGTTCTCGGCAATCAGGGCTCCGGCGCCGATCAGCGAGCCGGCGCCGATCCTCGCCCCGTTCAGGATGATCGCGCCCATGCCGATCAGCGCGCCTTCCTCGATGGTGCAGCCGTGCAGGATGGCGCGGTGACCGATGGTGCAGTTCGCGCCGATGCTCAGCGGATAGCCGATATCGGTATGGCAGACCGTCAGGTCCTGCACGTTCGCATTCCGGCCGACGCGGATTTCCTCGTTGTCGCCGCGCAGCACGGCGCCGAACCAGACGCTGGCGCCCGGCTCCAGCACGACCTTGCCCATCAGCTGCGCATCCGGCGCCACCCAGGCGTCCTCGGCGATTTGCGGCGCGATACCGTCCAGTTCCCAGATCATGCGCTTTCCTCCTCCATGAGCGCCCGAACGAAGGGGCCAAGCCCCACCTGCCGGGCGCGGCGCATCCGCTCGGCCCGCAGGATGGTCTTCAGCGCCTCGGCGCTGCGGTCCAGGTCGTCGTTGACGATGACATAATCGTATTCCGCCCAATGGCTGATTTCGTCGCGGCTTTTGCGCATGCGGCCGGCGATCACCTCCGGCGCGTCCTGCTGGCGCGAGATCAGCCGGCGCTCCAGCTCGGCCAGGCTGGGCGGCAGCACGAAGATCGAGATGACATGTCCGCCAAGGCCGGACGCGCGGATCTGCTGGCCGCCCTGCCAGTCCACGTCGAACAGCGTGTCGCGGCCGGCGCGCATCGCCTCCTCGACCGGGCCGCGCGGGGTGCCGTAGAAATTGCCGAAGACCTCGGCATGTTCCAGCATCTCGCCCGCCGCGACCATGGCGCGGAACTGCTCGGCGGTGCGGAAATAGTAATGCTCGCCCTCGACCTCGCCGGGGCGCGGCCTGCGGGTGGTGGCCGAGACGGAAAAGCGCAGGCCCGGATCCCAGTCCATCAGCTGCCGCGCCAGCGTCGATTTGCCCGCCCCCGAGGGCGAGGACAGGATCACCAGAAGTCCGCTGCGCTCCATCTCCATCCGCCTTGTCCCCTGCCGTTCCAGCGCCGCCTGAATGGCCCTGCCCGCCAGCAGGGTCAAGCCCCGCCCGGCGGCGGGCGGGGTTTTAACCATTGGTCAAGAAATCGCTCGGCAGCCGGAAAGGAAAGGTCTAGGTTTCCGCCAGGGGTTTGCTTCGCGAGTGACAGGTAAGGCCGGGACGGATGTCGGACGATCACGGACAGGACGGGGATTCCCCGCGCAGGCCCGATTTTCCCCGGAACCGGCCGGGAAAACTGCTGCATCTCGCCGATTATGAGCCCGTGCAGATGGACCGTATCCTGGGCGAATTGCGCGGTTACTGGGAGGGGTTGCGCCATGGCCGCGCCATTCCCGACCGCGCCGATGTCGAGCCGCGTGGCATCCGTCGGGCGCTGGATTACGCCTTTATCCTGGAGCGCATCGCACCGGGTGCGGCCCGGTTCCGCCTGGCCGGACGCCATCTGGTCGACCTGATGGGGATGGAGGTGCGCGGCATGCCGCTTTGCGCCCTGCTGCACACCAGTTCGCGTGGCCGGTTGTCGGATGTGCTGGAAAGCGTGTTTCGCGGCCCGCAGATCGCCGAGATCGTACTCGACTCCCCCGCCGGCTATGGCCGGCCGGCGCTGAGCGGCCGGATGCTGCTTTTGCCGCTGCGCTCGGACCTGGGGGACGTGACGCGGGCGCTTGGCTGCCTGATCGCCGAGGGCCGGATCGGCGAAGCCCCGCGGCGCTTCGACCTGCGGTCGGACGCGGAATTCCCGGTCATTCCCGGCGCCAGGGTGCTGGAGCCTTCGCCTTCGTCGCCGGGATTCGCCGAGCCTCCGCCGCGCTGGGGCGGCACCCCGCCGGCCGAACCGCCGTCCAAGGACGCAAGCCCCGAGGAACGCCGTGCCCGCTTTCATGTCGTCAGCAGCGACAAGCCGCCTGGCATCGGCTTCTGACCCGGCGTGGCAAGGCGCGCGCCGGATCGCCGGCATTCCCCGGCCGGCGCGCATGAAAAAGGGCGGCCGGGTCCAAGCCCAGCCGCCCGCTTCTCCGGCTTGCAGGCGGTCAGCCCGCCTTGGCCTGCTTGCTCGCGCCGTTGACGCGGCGGTTGCGCAACTCCTCGGCCACCAGGAAGGCCAGTTCCAGCGACTGGCTGGCGTTCAGCCGCGGATCGCAGGCCGTGTGATAGCGGTTCGACAGATCCTCGTCGGTGACGGCGCGCACGCCGCCGATGCATTCGGTCACGTCCTGGCCGGTCATCTCGAAATGCACGCCACCGGGGATGGTGCCCTCGGCGCGGTGGACGGCAAAGAATTCGCACACCTCGCGCAGCACCGAATCGAAGGGCCGGGTCTTGTAGCCCGAAGCCGACTTGATGGTGTTGCCATGCATCGGATCGCAGGACCACACGACATTCGCGCCCTCTTCGCGCACGGCACGGATCAGCCGCGGCAGATGGTCGCCGACCGAACCGGCGCCGAAGCGCGCGATCAGCGTCAGCCGGCCCGGCTCGTTTTCCGGGTTCAGCTTGGCGATCAGCGCCTTGAGGTCGCTGTCGCTGATCGAGGGGCCGCATTTCAGCCCGATCGGGTTCTGCACGCCGCGGCAGAACTCGACATGGGCACCGTCCACCTGGCGGGTGCGGTCGCCGATCCAGATCATGTGGCCCGAGCCCGCGACCGGCAGGCCGGTGGTCGAATCGATCCGTGCCAGAGCCTCTTCGTATTCCAGCAGCAGGGCCTCGTGGCTTGTGTAGAAATCGACCTTGCCGAGGTCATGCGCGGTTTCCGAGGTCACGCCCGCCGCCGCCATGAAGGCCATCGCGTCGCTGATGCGCTCGGCGATATCGCGATAGCGCGCCGCCTCCTCGCCGCCGGTGAAATCGCTGATCCAGCTTTGCACCCGGTGGATGTCGGCATAGCCCCCGGTCGAGAAGGCGCGCAGCAGGTTCAGCGAGGCCGCCGCCTGGGTATAGGCCGCAAGCATGCGCTGCGGATCGGGGATGCGCGCCTCGGGCGTGAAATCGAAGCCGTTGATGATGTCGCCGCGATAGCTGGGCAGTTCCTGCTCGCCCATCTTCTCGGTCGGGGCCGAGCGCGGCTTGGCGAACTGGCCCGCCATGCGGCCGACCTTGACCACCGGAAGCTGCGCGCCCCAGGTCAGCACGACTGCCATTTGCAGCATGACCTTGAACGTGTCGCGGATGTTGTCGGCCGAGAATTCGGCAAAGCTTTCCGCGCAATCGCCGCCCTGCAGCAGGAAGGCGCGGCCGGCCGCGACCTCGCCCAGCGAGGCTTTCAGGCGGCGCGCCTCGCCGGCAAAGACCAGCGGCGGGTATTTGGCCAGCTGCGCCTCGACGGCGGCGACACCGGGCTGGTCGGGATAGTCAGGCATCTGGACGCGCGGATAGGCGCGCCAGCCACGCTTGTCCCATGCCTGTGCCGGGGTCGCGGAACTGGAATTCGTCGGTGCCATGATCCTATCCTTCATGCAATCTGTGCCTGCCATATAGAGGTTGTATGCCCAAAGGAAAAGCCTTGCGCGCGCCACGATTGCCTGCTGATCTGCCGCGGATTCCAGACGCGCGACCGACATGCCAGACCTCGATCCAGCAACGCCCCCCGTCCCGGGGCAGATCACGGCGCCTTCCGGGGCCCAGGCGCTGCGCTATGTCTTCCTGTTGCTGGACCGTTTCACCATGGTTTCCTTTGCCGCCGCCATCGAGCCTTTGCGGCTGGCGAACCGGCTGGCCGGGCGCGAACTTTACCAGTGGCGGCTGATCGGCGAACAGGGCGAGACCGCGCTTTGCTCGAACGGTGCGCGCATCCTGCTGGACGGCCCGCTGTTTGAAACCCGGCGCGACGACACGGTGCTGGTCTGCGGCGGGCTCGACGTGGCGCGGGCCGCGACGAGGCCGGTTCTGGCCTGGCTTCGGCGCGAGGCGCGGCGCGGCACCCGGATCGGCGCGCTGTGCACCGGCGCCTGGGTCCTGGCCGAGGCCGGGCTGCTCGACGGGCGCCGCGCCACCATCCATTGGGAAAACCAGGACGGTTTCGCCGAGAAATTCCCCGATGTCACCCTGATCCGCACCGTCTTCGTCGAGGACGGCAGCCGGCTGACCGCCGCCGGGGGCACCGCCGCCATCGACCTGATGCTGCGCCAGATCGCCCGCGACCACGGCGCCGAACTGGCGGGGCGGGTGGCCGACCAGATGATCCATACCGCGATCCGCTCGGAAGAGGACCAGCAGCGCCTGTCCAGCCCGACCCGCATGGGCGCGCGCCATCCCCGGCTGGCGCAGGTCCTGGCCCGGATGGAGGCCAATATCGAAGAGCCGGTCAGCCCGGCGCGGCTGGCCGCCGAGGCGGGCCTGTCGCCGCGCCAGCTTGAACGGCTGTTCGCGCGCTATCTCGGCCGCTCGCCCAAGCGCTACTATATGGAACTGCGGCTGGAACGCGCCCGCCACCTGCTCTTGCAGACCGGGATGAGCGTGATGGAGATCGCGCTGGCCTGCGGCTTCGCCTCGACCGCGCATTTCTCGAAATGCTACCGTGCGACCTATGGCTGCACCCCGTATCGCGAACGCGGCGCGGCGGGCGCCGGCTAAGGCATCTTCCGCTGCGGCAAGCGGCGGATCCGACGCCTTCTCCG
Organism: Paracoccus sp. SSJ; assembly: GCF_030234105.1. Taxonomy (NCBI): domain Bacteria; kingdom Pseudomonadati; phylum Pseudomonadota; class Alphaproteobacteria; order Rhodobacterales; family Paracoccaceae; genus Paracoccus; species Paracoccus sp. SSJ. The sequence goes on from NZ_JASSPE010000006.1 coordinate 61,082, forward strand.
GTCGCCAAAACGCTTTTCTTTTCAATCGCGCGCTTATAACCTGTCAGACAGGACAATGTTCCACTCAGGGAGACGACTGATGAAAAAGCTTCTTCTGGCCAGCGCCGCCGGAGCCTTGCTTGCCGGTGCCGCCGGTGCCGAGGAAATCAAGATGGGTATTTCGCTGGGCCTGACCGGCCCCTTGGAATCCATTGCGCCGGCCATGCAGAAAGGCGCGGAACTGGCGATGAAGGAGGTCTCGGACAGCGGCAAGCTACTGGACGGCTCGACCGTGACCCCCGTGGTCGCCGACAACACCTGCATCGATGCGGCCGCCTCGGTCGCCGCGGTCACCCGCCTGGTCACGGCCGAGGGCGTCAAGGGCGTCATGGGCGGCATGTGCTCGGGCGAAACCATCGCCTCGCTCGAACAGGTCGGCGTGCCGCAGGGCGTCGTGATGATCTCGCCCTCGGCCACCTCGCCGGCGCTTTCGACCATCGACGACAAGGGCTTCTTCTTCCGCACCTCGCCTTCGGATGCGCGCCAGGGCGAAGTGATGGCCGATATCGTGCTGGAGCGCGGCATCAACAGCGTCGCCGTCACCTATACCAACAACGATTACGGCAAGGGCCTGGCCGACAGCTTCGCCGATGCCTACAAGCAGAAGGGTGGCGCCGTGACCGTGGTTTCGGCCCATGACGACGGCAAGGCCGACTATTCGGCCGAGGTCGCCGCGCTGGCCGCCGCCGGTGGCGATGCGCTGGTGGTGGCGGGCTATGCCGACCAGGGCGGCTCGGGCATTATCCAGGGCTCGCTGGATACCGGCGCCTTCGAAACCTTCGTGCTGCCCGACGGCATGGTGAACCAGACTCTGGTCGGAAAGTTCGGCGCGCAGCTGGAAACCTCGTTCGGCCAGAACCCCTCGGCCGAGGGCGAAGGGCAGGAGAAGTTCGACGCGCTCGCCAAGGAAGCCGGCTTCGACGGCACCTCGGCCTATGCCGGCGAATCCTATGATGCGTCCGCGCTGATGCTGCTGGCCATGCAGGCCGCCAAGTCCTCGGATCCCACGGTCTACAAGGACAAGGTGATGGAAGTCGCCAACGAGCCGGGCGAGAAGATCTATCCCGGTGAACTGGCCAAGGGGCTGGAGCTTCTGGCCGCAGGCCAGGACATCGACTATGTCGGCGCCACCTCGGTCGAGTTGATCGAGCCCGGCGAAAGCGCCGGTGTCTATCGCGAGGTCGATTTCAAGGGCGGCACGCTGAACGTGGTGGGCTATCGCTGAAGCCCGCAAGCCGGGGAAAGGGTCCGATTTTTCGGGCCCTTTTCATAATTAAAAACAATCCCGAAAGGGAAATTCTTCATGCAACGCATGAAGCAGGGGAGCGCTATGATCCAGGTCCACGACCTGCACAAGCATTTCGGAGGCTTCCGCGCCGTCGATGGCGCCAGCCTGACGATCGAGAAAGGCTCGATCACCGGGTTGATCGGCCCAAACGGAGCCGGGAAATCCACTCTTTTCAACGTGATCGCCGGGGTTTTGAAACCGACTTCCGGCCACGTCACCATGGCGGGCGAGGATATCACCGGCCTGCCGCCGCATGAGCTGTTCCACAAGGGGCTCCTGCGCACCTTCCAACTGGCGCACGAGTTTTCGTCGATGACCGTGCGCGAGAACCTGATGATGGTGCCGGGCGCGCAATGCGGCGAGACGCTGGTCAACACCTGGTTCCGCCGCGGCCGCATCCGCGAGGAGGAACGCGTGCTTCGCAAGAAGGCCGACGAAGTGCTTGAGTTCCTGACCATTTCCCATGTCGCCGACGAAAAGGCCGGCAACCTCTCCGGTGGCCAGAAGAAGCTTCTGGAACTGGGCCGCACAATGATGGTGGACGCCAGGATCGTCTTTCTGGACGAGGTCGGCGCCGGGGTGAACCGCACGCTTCTGGGCACCATCGGCGATGCCATCGTGCGGCTGAACAAGGAGCGCGGCTATACCTTCTGCGTGATCGAGCACGACATGGACTTCATCGGCCGGCTTTGCGACCCGGTGATCGTCATGGCGGCAGGCAAGGTGCTGGCCCAGGGCTCGGCCGACAGCATCATGAAGAACGAGGCGGTGATCGAAGCCTATCTGGGCACCGGGCTCAAGAACAAGGTCGCCGCCGAAGTGGCCGAGGAAGCCGCCTTCGGCGAAAGCCACGGCGCCCAGCCCGGTCTTGGCGCCGAGGCCGGCCGCGGCGGCGACGGCAAGCCAGCGGGGGATATGTGATGGCAGGGCCCTATCTTTCCGCCACCGCCATGCGCGGCGGCTATGGCAAGGCCGACATCCTGAACGGCTGCACCCTGACGGTCGAACGCGGCCAGATCGCCGTGATCGTCGGCCCGAACGGCGCCGGCAAGTCGACGGCGATGAAGGCCGTCTTCGGCATGCTGCACCTGCGCGAAGGCCAGGTGGCGCTGGCGGGCGAGGACATCACCCATCTCAGCCCGCAGGAGCGGGTGCGCAAGGGCATGGGCTTCGTGCCGCAGACCCACAACATCTTCCCGACCATGACGGTCGAGGAAAACCTGGAAATGGGCGCCTTCATCCGCGAGGACGACTACCGCGACACCATGGCCCAGGTCTATGAACTGTTCCCCGCCGTGGCCGACAAGCGCAAGCAGAACGCCGGCGAGCTCTCGGGCGGCCAGCGCCAGCAGGTCGCCGTCGGCCGGGCGCTGATGACCAAGCCCAGCCTCTTGATGCTGGACGAGCCGACCGCCGGGGTCAGCCCCATCGTCATGGACGAGCTTTTCGACCGCATCATCGAGGTCGCCCGCACCGGGATTTCCATCCTGATGGTCGAGCAGAACGCCCGGCAGGCGCTGGAGATCGCCGATATCGGCTATGTCCTGGTGCAGGGCGCCAACCGTTACACCGACAGCGGGCAGGCGTTGCTGGCCGATCCCGAAGTCCGCCGCACCTTCCTGGGGGGCTGAAGATGGATATCCTGAACGCCCTTGTGGCCATCCTGAACTTCGTGGTGATCCCCGCCGCCTCCTACGGCGCGCAGTTGGCGCTTGGCGCGCTGGGGGTGACGCTGATCTATGGCATCCTGCGCTTTTCCAACTTCGCCCATGGCGACACCATGGCCTTCGGCGCCGCGCTGGTGATCCTGATCACCTGGGGGCTGCAATCCATCGGCGTCAGTCTGGGCCCGCTGCCGACCGCCCTGCTCGCCCTGCCCTTCGGCATCGCGCTGACCGCGGTCTTCATCCTGGGCACCGACCGCGTGGTCTATCGCTTCTATCGCAGCAAGCGCTCGGCGCCGATCATCCTGGTCATGGCCTCGGTCGGGGTCATGTTCATCATGAACGGGCTGACCCGGCTGATCATCGGCGTCGACGAGATCCGCTTCGACGACGGCGCGCGCTTCCTGATCACCGTGCAGCAGTTCCGCGCCTGGACCGGGCTGTCCGAGGGCCTGTCGCTGCGCGTCAGCCAGGCGCTGACGCTGGTGGTGACGGCGCTGGCCTGCTGGGCGCTGTTCCGCTTCCTGAACCGCTCGCGCGCTGGCAAGGCGATGCGGGCCTATTCCGACAACGAGGATCTGGCGCTGCTCTCGGGCATCGACCCCGAACGTGTGGTGCGCCTGACCTGGATCATCGCCACCGCGCTGGCGGTGACGGCGGGCACGCTTTACGGGCTGGACAAGTCCTTCAAGGTCTTCAACTACTTCCAGATCCTGCTGCCGATCTTTGCCGCTGCCATCGTCGGCGGGCTGGGCAATCCCCTGGGCGCGGTGGCGGGCGGCTTCATCGTCGCCTTCTCCGAGGTGGCCGTCACCTATCCCTGGCGCAAGATCGCCACCTATCTGGGCTTTCAGCCCGAGGGGCTGCTGCAACTGCTGTCCACCGAATACAAGTTCGCAGTCAGCTTCGTGATCCTGATCGTGGTCCTGCTGTTCCGGCCGACCGGCCTGTTCCGCGGCAAATCCGTCTGAGGAGGGCGTTTATCCATGTCGAATACACGTCAAGCCGAAGCGGTCAGCCCCTGGCGCGCGCCGATCCTGTTCCTGATCCTGGCCGCGCTGTTCCTGGCCGAGGGCAGCTTTCGCAACGCGCTGTTCTCGGGCAGCTGGAACACGGCGCTGGCCATCCTGAACATGGGGCTGATCTCGGCCGTCATGGCCCTGGGCGTCAACATGCAATGGGGCTATGCCGGGCTTTTCAATGCCGGCGTCGTGGGTTTCCTGGCGCTTGGCGGGCTGGCGCCGGTGCTGGTCTCGACCGCGCCGGTGCAAGGCGCCTGGGCGGCGGGCGGGCCGCGGGTGATCCTGGCCCTGCTGGTGGGCCTTGGCACGCTGGTGCTGGCGGCGCAGGTCTGGAAGCGGGTCTCGGGCCTGATGCGGGTGCCGGCGCTGATCGCGGTGCTGGTGCTGGGATTCGTGCTCTACCGCTGGCTGTTCGATCCGGCGGTCATGGCGATCGAGGCGAACAATTCCGCGCGCGCCGGCAATATCGGCGGCCTGGGCTGGCCGGTGCTGCTGTCCTGGCCGGTTGGTGCGCTCTTTGCCGCGGCGGCGGCTTGGGGCGTGGGCAAGGTGGCGCTGGGGCTGCGCTCGGATTACCTGGCCATCGCCACGCTGGGCATCGGCGAGATCATCGTCGCGGTAATGCGCAACGAGGAATGGCTGTCGCGCGGGGTCAAGAACGTCTCGGGCATCCCGCGTCCGGTGCCTTATGAGCTGGAATTGCAGAGCAGTCCCGATTTCGTGGCGCGGGCCGCCGAATGGGGGCTGAGCCCCGCCGTCGCCTCGGGGATCTGGGTCAAGCTGCTTTATGCGGGCCTGTTCGGTGCCGTGCTGCTGGGGTTGATCCTGCTGGCCGAACTGGCGCTGAAATCGCCCTGGGGCCGGATGATGCGCGCGATCCGCGACAACGAGACCGCAGCCGAGGCCATGGGCAAGGACGTCACCCGCCGGCATTTGCAGATCTTCGTCATCGGCAGTGCGGTGATCGGCCTTGCCGGCGCGATGATGGTCACGCTGGACGGGCTTCTGTCGCCGAACAGCTTCAACCCCCTGCGCTATACCTTCCTGATCTGGGTCATGGTGATCGTCGGCGGCTCGGGCAACAACTGGGGCGCGGCGTTGGGGGCGATCCTGATCTGGTTCCTGTGGATCAAGGCCGAAGTCTGGGGCCCCGAGTTCATGCGGCTGGTCACCGGGCCATTGCCCGCAGGCGCATTGCGCGACCATCTGCTGGGCAGCGCACCGCATATGCGCTTTATCGCGCTTGGGGTGGTGTTGCTTCTGATGCTGCGATTCGCCCCACGCGGGCTGGTGCCCGAGAAATAACCAGGCGAAGTCGCGGGGGCTTTGCCCCCGCACCCCCAGAGTATTTGGAAAACGGAGAAAGGCGCATGTCCGCGCCTTTTTTCACGCCGCGGTGAGGGTGATCGGCGTCAGGTCGCCCTGCGCGAAACGGCGCAGCACCTGGGGATAGAGCCGGTGTTCCTGGGTCAGCACGCGGGCGGCCAGCGTCTCGGCCGTCTCGCCGGGCAGGATCGGCACCCGGGCCTGGCCGAGGATCGGGCCGGCGTCGAGTTCCGGCGTGACCAGGTGCACGCTGGCCCCGGCCTCGGCATCACCGGCGTCGATGGCGCGCTGATGCGTATGCAAGCCCGGATATTTCGGCAGGAGCGAGGGGTGGATGTTCAGCATCCGGCCCTCGAACCGCTGCACGAAGTCCGGGGTCAGGATACGCATGAAGCCGGCAAGGCACAGGATGTCGGGCTGCGCGGCCAGCAGGGGTTCCAGCAGCGCTGCCTCGAAGCCCGCGCGGTCTCCGGGATAGGCCCGGTGGTCGATGGCGAAGCTCGGCACGCCCATGGCTTGCGCCCGGGCAAGGCCCGCTGCCTGCGGATCGTTCGAGCCGACGACGACCGGCCGCGCGGGATGCGTGCCGGTCATGGATTCGACCAGCTTGACCATGTTCGAGCCGCCGCCCGAGATCAGGATGGCGACGCGTTTCACCGCAGCCGGCCGCTGTAGCCCACGCCTGCGCCGGGGCTGACCTGGCCGAGGCGGAACACGGTCTCGCCCTCGGCCTTCAGTAGCGCCTCGATTGCGGCGGCACGATCGGCGGCGACGGCCAGGATCATGCCGATGCCGCAGTTGAAGGTCTTGAGCATCTCGGCCTCGGCGATCCCGCCGGCCTCGGCCAGCCAGTCGAATACCGGCGGCAGGCTGAAGCTGTCGAGGTCGACCTGGGCCCCCAGCCCCTTGGGCAGGACGCGCGGCAGGTTTTCCGTGATGCCGCCGCCGGTGATATGGGCCGCCGCATGCACGCCGCCGGCACGGATCGCAGCCAGCACCGGACGCACATAAAGCCGGGTCGGGACCAGAAGCGCCTGACCCAGCGTGCCCATGCCGAAGGGCGCAGGCGCGTTCCAGTCGAGCCCGGCATGGTCTGCCACCCTGCGCACCAGCGAGAAGCCGTTGGAATGCACCCCGTCCGAGGCAAGGCCCAGCAGGACGTCGCCGTCCGCGACGCCCGCCGGCAGGGCCGTGCCGCGCTCCATCGCGCCGACGGCAAAGCCGGCAAGGTCGAAGTCGCCGCGGGCATACATGCCGGGCATCTCGGCCGTCTCGCCGCCGATCAGTGCGCAACCGGAACGGCGGCAGCCCTCGGCAATGCCGTTGATGACCCGCGCCGCCTCATCGACCGACAGCTTGCCGGTGGCGAAATAGTCGAGGAAGAACAGCGGCTCGGCGCCCTGGCAGACCAGGTCGTTCACGCACATGGCGACAAGGTCGATGCCCAGCCCGTCAAGCTCGCCCGTATCGATGCCGATGCGCAGCTTGGTGCCGACACCGTCGGTCGCGGCCACCAGCACCGGATCGCGGTAACCCGCGGCCCGCGGATCAAACAGCGCGCCGAAACCGCCGAGCCCCTCCATCACGCCCGGGCGGCGGGTGGCGGCAGCGGCGGGCTTGATCCGCTCGACCAGCGCATTGCCCGCGTCGATATCCACTCCGGCCTCGGCATAGGACAGGCCGCTCTTGCGCTCGGTCATCTTCGGGATCCCCTTTGCTTTGACGCTCCGATAGCGCAGGCGCGGCGCGCAGGCAATGTATCGGCTGCAGGCGGGATCCGATTCCAGCCGCTCCAGCACCGCGCCCCTGCACGGCGGCGGCTGTTCGCCCGCACCCTGGCGCATTAAGATCAATATGCGACCATAACGAAGCCATGCGGCGAATCAAATGCCTGCCACGCTGAGTCTGATGGGATCCGTGCGCCTGCGCGGCGCCGGCGGGGCGGATCTGACCCCCCGCAGCCAGAAGGCGCGTGGCGCGCTGGCACTGCTGGGCACGGCGCCCGACCTGCGCCTGAGCCGCGCCCGGCTGCAAGACCTGCTGTGGAGCGAGCGGGGCCGGCAGCGCGGTTCGGACAGCCTGCGGCAGATGCTGCGCGAGCTGCGCGCGGCCCTGGGTGCGGAAAAGGACATCCTGCTGGCCGGCGTGGGCTGGGTGGGGCTGGACCCCGAGCGGCTGCGCATCGACCTGACGCCGGTCTATGACGCCGGCGGCGTGCCGATCGAGTTCGCCGCCGATATCGACATTCCCGACCCCGAGTTCGAGACATGGCTGCGCGACATGCGCCTGCGGCTGACGCCGGAAAGCGACGGCCCCAGCGCCCTGCAACGGCCCTTAGCGCCAGTGGCCGCAGCCTGGCATGACACCAGCCCCGCGCCCGGCGACTATGTCGTGGCCTTGCGTCCGGTCGAAAGCAACGACAGCCGCGCCCATGTCATCGGCGAGATGATCGTGAACGAGGCCGCCGCCCGCGCCTGCGAGATGATCCCGGCGGTGCTGGCCGACCGGCCGGACGCACAGGCGCCGCCGACCGGCACGCAGGTCAGCGCGATCTGCTATTCGGCGGGGATCGACTGCTCGCTGATGGTGGTGATGCGCAACATCGCCACGGGCGCGCGCGGCTGGACGCGGCGCTTCACCATCCGCGCCGCCGACGAAACCGCGACCATGCGCCATGCCGTGGCACAGATCGCGGTGGCGCTGCTCGACCGGGCGCGGCGGACCGCGCCGCCGGCGCAGGGGCTGACCTTCCCGGTCTGGGACGTGTTCAGCTACTCCCGCGACCGCCTGGAATCCGCCGACCGCATCCTTGCGTCGCTGCCGCAGGAGCGGCAGAGCGGCGTCGCGCTGGCGCTGCGTTCCTACCTGCGCAACACGCTGATCAGCGAGCGGCTGACCGAGGATCCGGCGCGCTGCTCGGACGAGGCCGAAGCCTTTGCGCAACTGGCCCGCGACCTGGCGCCCGCCAATCCGGCGGTGCTGGCGGTGGCCTCGCTTTCGGCCTCGTGGCGGCGGGATGCGGTGGGGGCGCTGGAACTGGCGCAGGCCGCTTGCCGCAACGATCCCGACAACGAACTGGCTTGCCATGCACTGTCGCAGGCGCTGACCGATGTCGGTCGCGATCTCGAGGCGCTCGAGGCGACCGAACGCGGCGCGCGTGGCGCCCTGGCCGAGCTTGGTCCCGCCTCGTGGCTGATGCGCCGCGCCGTCGTGCAGTTGCGGCTGGGTCGCCTGGGTGATGCCGAGAACTCGGCCGCCGCGGCCTTTGCCTTCGCCCCGGACAACCGGCCCTCGCTGCGTTTCCTGGCGGCGCTGCGCTATCACCGGGGCGACGTGGCCGCTGCCGCCGATGCGCTGCGCCATCTGCGCCGGATCGAGCCAGATTTCTCGCTGGAGCTGATGGCCGACCCGGATTACCCGGTCGCACCGCTGCGCATGGCCAGGTTGATGGGGATCACGCGCTCGGGGCTGTAAGCCCGGCGGCCGTCACGGCGAAACCAGCACCTCCAGCACGACGGGCGCCCTGCCCTCGCCCGGCTCCAGCACCAGCCGCGCACGGCCCGGGGCGATGGCGCAAAAGACCAGCACGCAGGGCGGACCCGCGACCTGTGCCGGCCGTTCGGGGCCGGAAAGGATCGGCGCGCCTACGAGCCGGGCTAACCCGGACGGATGCGGGACCGCTTCGGGAAAGCTTTTCAGGTGCATCTCCAGCCGGTCGCCGCAGCGCAGGGCCACGGGTTCGGAGACATGTTCTTCGTGCAGGATGCAGGTGGTGGGCCGGTGCCGTGCCGGATAACGTAGCGGCGGTGCCCCGGTCGCCATCGCCCGCTGCATGCTGTCGAGCCAGGCCCCGCGCAGCAGCGCCGCCGTCAGGTCGGCACGGTCCAGCCGGGCGCCGGTCAGGTCGGCACGCTCCAGCACCGCGCCCCGCAGGTCGGCATCCGACAGGTCGGCCAGCCCAAGGCTCGCCCGCGACAGGTTGGCGTTGCGAAACCGCGCCCGCGCCGCGCATGCCGACCAGAGGCTGGCATCCGAAAGCTGCGCATCGGTCAGGTCGGCCTCGGTCAGGTCGGCATAGGACAGATCGGCCCCCACCAGCGTCATGCCGGACAGATCCAGCCCGGCCAGGTCGGACCCGGCCAGGTGCAGGCGTCCCATCGTCGCGATGCGCCGGACGATTTCGGCGCGGGTGTATTCCGCCATGCTCCCCCTCTCGGGAATTCCTCCCCATGGCCTTGCCGCCAGTCAAGTGCCCGGAGGCGGCTGCCTCCGCCCCCGGGCTACCGGATCGTCAGTCACCCAGGTCAGACTGGATCCAGTAACGCTTGCGAAAGCCGCGCACGCATTCGATCTCGATGCCCTGGCGGGCGACGAGACGCGCCGTGTTGCTGCGGATTCCGTATCCGATTTCCGTCGTGCCCGGCAGGATGCGCAGGCTGAGCGGCGCCGCCCCGCGCGCCGCCAGATCGCGCATCAGCCGCGCCGAATGCTGCGCCAGGATGCGGGCGATCGTCTGCGGCTCGGGCGTGGGCGGGCCCTCGGGCCGCAGGGGCGCCGGCGGATCGTCGGGCATGCCATGGGGATGGGCGCGGGCCGGCATGCGCTCGGCCACCCGGCGCAGGGTCGATTCGATGCGCAGCACGCTGCCGTCCGGCCGCATCGCCAGCCGCAGGCTGCCGGCATCCGGGGTCAGCACCGGGATACCGTCGATGGACTGGCGGAATTGCACGATGATTTCGTCCAGGCTTTCGGCAGGAGGCTCGTCCAGCCGGCGCAGGCTGGCCGTCGCGGACATGGCCAGCGAGACGCGGTCGAAGACCAGCTCGGTCCCCGGCAGCAGGAAGCCATGGCTGCGCAACGCATTCTGGGCCCGGCTGACAAGCGTGCGGCGCGGCGGCATCTCGCGCAGGCCCCGCCCCGGCGCACCGGGCTCGAACTCCAGCAGGATGCGCCCGTCGGGCCGGCGCTGGAAGCGGACGGGGCCGTGGCTGACCGAGATCGCGCCCTGCGCATCGGCCGCAACCAGGGCCGGGTCCAGTCCCAGGCGCGACAGCACCGCCCTGGCCAGCGCGCGATCCTCGGCCGCCGGGACCAGCCGCACCGCCGCGAACTCGGCCGGCGGCTCGGTCAGCGCCGCCTCGCGCCTGTAAAGCGCCACGGGCGCGTGCCAGCGCCAGGCCCAATATTGCGCCGCACCGCGCTGCGCCCGGAATTGCCGTTCGCCAAAAAGCATGGCCAGCGCCACGTCGCGATCCGGCGCGCAGGCGCAGGCGACCGGGCTCTGATCGGGTGCGATGTCCCAGGCCCCGTCCAGCCATGCCTGTGCGAAGGGCTTGCCCATCTGCCAATGGTGCCAGAAATTCGTGCCATAGCGGCCGGAATCCCAGCAGATCGAGTCGAAGCCGAACAGCATGCGCAAACCCTGGTTGGCCCGCACCCAACTGTGCAGCGGGCTGTAGCCGGGCCCGATCCGCAGCGACTGGCTGGTGGACCAGAACAGGTAGCGCAGCGCACCCGAGCCAAGCCGCATCCGGTCGGAGGTCAGGCAGGCATCCGCCCCGGTCCACAGCGACCCCATCGGCAGGTGGAAGATCCCGTCCTCGTCCATCCGGCCATGCCCGGCATGATAGAACACCCGCACCGAATCCATGTCCCGGCCCGGCGCATGCTCCACCGCCTGCCGGTCATAGATCCAGGATTTCACCGCCCCGTCCCGGCGCCAGAAATCCGGCGTGGCGAAACGATCCACCGCATCCAGAAAACCGCCGGCATCGCGATGGGCGGCATGCAGCGCCCCGGCAGCACGATAGGTCTCGACGCTGCATGCGCCATAGATGCGGCGGCCCCGGCCGGTGCCATCCGCCGTGTCGCCGATTACCGCCTCGGCCGGGTCCAGCGGTGCTTCGGTTTCCAGAGCCTGCCCGGCGCGGACCTGCCGCGCCGCGTCCAGTCCGGGATCCAGTCTGGGAACGAAGTCTTCCATGCCGTCGGCTCCTTGCAGGACACGCGCCGGGCCTTCTGGGGCCAGGCAGGCGGATGCGGTCATATGCTGAACCGAAGCTAGGATGGGCGGCGTGAACTGAACGTGAATCTGCGGTTAATATACAAATCACCCGCGAATCCCGGCAATCTCCCCTGAATAGCCGGGCATGTCCTGGTCAAGTTTAGACGAATCAGGCTCTTTCGCCGGCATCCTCGCGCGGCGCCATGCCGAAGGACAGCTCCCGCGCGGCCTCGATCACCGCATCGGACATGGCGGAAAGCCGGGCATCCGACATGCGCAATGTCGGCCCCGAAACCGAGATCCCCGCCGCCGCCTCGCCGGCAAGGTCGAAGATCGGCGCGGCGATGCAGCGCATGCCGGGCGTGCGCTCCTCGTTGTCCAGCGCATAGCCGCGGGCGCGGATCTGCACGAGATCCTCGACCAGTGCTGCGGGATCGGTCAGGGTCATGTCGGTGAACCGCTCCAGCCGCATCTCGCGCAGCATCCGCTTCAGGTCCAGGGGCCGGGCATGGGCCAGCAACGCCTTGCCGATCCCAGAGGCATGCAGCGCCGAGCGCGTGCCGGGCGGAAAGAAGGCGCGGATCGTCTCATGCGTCTCGGCCTGGCTCAGGAACAGGACCGCATCGCCGTTCAGGATGCCCAGGTTCGCCGTCTCGCCCGTCACCTCCATCAGCCGGCGCAAAAGCGGCCGCGCCCGCTCGACCAGGCCCGAGCGGCGCATGAAGGCCGAGCCGTGCCGGAACGCCGTCGGCCCGACATGCCATGCCTGCGTCTGGCTGTCGCTTTCCGCCACGCCGCGCGCCGCCAGCGTCACCAGCACCCGGTGCACGGTCGAAGGCGCCATGTCCAGCCGCTGCGCGATCTCGGTCAGGGTCAACCCGCTGGAGACCGCGATCAGGTCAAGGATGTCCAGCGCCCGGTCCAGCGCCCGGATGCCGCCCGAATCCTCGGCGCCAAGGCCGCCGGCACGTCCCCTCGGACGGCCCCTTTTGCGGATTTGAACCGACATTCAATTTTTCCTTTCGACAACTTTCTGAGTTTGTTGAAAATCGCTCTTTGGCTTTGGAAAAGAGCAACGATCTGATTCCACGACACTTTAGGTCATTTTTCCGCGATTGCGAAATATTTTTCAGAAAAATTGCATCAATGGACAGCAAAACGTAGCTTGGTCCACAAGCGCAGGAGGAATTGCCATGACCAGCCAGAACCCGATCTTCATTCCCGGCCCGACCAACATCCCCGAGGAGATGCGCAAGGCCGTCGACATGCCCACCATCGACCACCGCTCGCCGGTGTTCGGGCGTATGCTGCACCCGGCGCTCGAGGGCGTGAAGAAAGTCCTCAAGACCACGCAGGCGCAGGTCTTCCTGTTCCCCTCGACCGGCACCGGCGGCTGGGAAACGGCGATCACCAACACGCTGTCGCCCGGCGACAAGGTGCTGGCAGCCCGTAACGGCATGTTCAGCCATCGCTGGATCGACATGTGCCAGCGCCACGGCCTTGACGTGACCTTCGTCGAGACCCCCTGGGGCGAGGGCGTCCCGGCCGACCGTTTCGAAGAGATCCTGACCGCCGACAAGGGCCACGAGATCCGCGTCGTCCTGGCCACGCATAACGAGACCGCGACCGGGGTCAAATCGGACATCGCCGCCGTCCGCCGCGCGCTGGACGCCGCGAAACACCCGGCGCTGCTGTTCGTGGACGGGGTCTCCTCCATCGGTTCGATGGATTTCCGCATGGACGAATGGGGCGTCGACATCGCCGTCACCGGGTCGCAAAAGGGCTTCATGTTGCCGCCGGGCCTGGCCATCGTCGGCTTCTCGCCCAAGGCGATGGAGGCGGTCGAGACCGCGCGCCTGCCGCGCACCTTCTTCGACATCCGCGACATGGCGACCGGCTATGCCCGCAACGGCTATCCCTATACGCCGCCGGTCGGGCTGATCAACGGCCTGAACGCCAGCTGCGAGCGCATCCTGGCCGAGGGGCTGGAGAATGTCTTTGCCCGCCACCACCGCATCGCCAGCGGCGTGCGCGCCGCGGTCGAGGCCTGGGGGCTGAAGCTCTGCGCCGTCCGCCCCGAGCTTTACTCGGACAGCGTCAGCGCCATCCGCGTGCCCGAGGGCTTCGACGCCAACCTGATCGTCAGCCACGCGCTGGAAACCTATGACATGGCCTTCGGCACCGGCCTGGGCCAGGTCGCGGGCAAGGTGTTCCGCATCGGCCACCTGGGCAGCCTGACCGACGCCATGGCGCTGTCCGGCATCGCCACCGCCGAGATGGTGATGGCCGATCTGGGCCTGCCGATCCAGCTGGGCTCGGGCGTCGCCGCCGCGCAGGAACATTACCGCCAGACCACTGCCGCCGCGCAGAAGAAAGCCGCCTGAGGATGAAGGACGCCATGTATATCCCGACCTATGAGGACATGCTGGCCGCGCATGAGCGGATCAAGCCGCATATCCGCCGCACGCCGATCCGCACCTCGGACTATCTGAACGAGTTGACCGGCGCGCAGCTGTTCTTCAAATGCGAGAACTTCCAGGAGCCGGGGGCCTTCAAGGTCCGCGGCGCCACCAACGCGGTCTTTGGCCTGGACGATGCGCAGGCGGCCAAGGGCGTCGCGACGCACAGCTCGGGCAACCATGCCTCTTGCCTGTCCTACGCGGCGATGTTGCGCGGCATTCCCTGCAACGTGGTCATGCCGCGCACCGCGCCGCAGGCCAAGAAGGACACGGTGCGCCGCTATGGCGGTGTCATCACCGAATGCGAGCCCTCGACCAGCTCGCGCGAAGAGACCTTCGCCAAGGTGCAGGCCGAGACCGGCGGCGACTTCGTCCACCCCTACAACGACCCGCGCGTGATCGCCGGCCAGGGCACCTGCGCCAAGGAACTGGTCGAGCAGGTGGACGGGCTCGACGCGGTCGTGGCCCCCATCGGCGGCGGCGGCATGATCTCGGGCACCTGCCTGACGCTCTCGACGCTGGCGCCCGAGACCAGGGTGATCGCGGCCGAGCCCGAGCAGGCCGACGACGCCTATCGCAGCTTCAAGGCCGGCTACATCATCGCCGACGACGCGCCCAAGACCGTCGCCGACGGGCTGCTGGTGCCGCTGAAGGATCTGACCTGGCATTTCGTCAAGAACCACGTCAGCGAGATCTACACCGCCTCGGACGCCGAGATCGTGGACGCGATGAAGCTGATCTGGAAGCATCTGCGCATCGTGATGGAGCCCTCCAGCGCCGTGCCGCTGGCCACCATCCTGAAGAACCCCGAAGCCTTTGCCGGCAAGCGCGTCGGCGTCATCGTCACCGGCGGCAATGTCGATCTCGACAAGCTGCCGTGGAACTGAACCAGAATTGAGGAGAGCCCCATGAACGCGAAAACGGATTTCTCCGGCTACGAGGTCGGCTATGACATCCCCGCCCTGCCCGGCATGGACGAGAGCGAGATCCAGACGCCCTGCCTGATCCTCGACCTGGACGCGTTGGAGCGCAACATCAGGAAGATGGGCGACTACGCCAAGGCCCACGGCATGCGCCACCGCAGCCACGGCAAGATGCACAAGTCGGTCGACGTGCAGAAGCTGCAGGAGTCGCTGGGCGGCTCGGTCGGCGTCTGCTGCCAGAAGGTCAGCGAGGCCGAAGCCTTTGCCCGCGGCGGCATCAAGGACGTGCTGGTCACCAACGAGGTGCGCGAGCCGGCCAAGATCGACCGCCTGGCCCGGCTGCCCAAGACCGGCGCCACGGTGACGGTCTGCGTCGACGACGTGCAGAACATCGCCGACCTGTCGGCCGCCGCGCAGAAGCACGGCACCGAGCTGGGCATCTTCGTCGAGATCGATTGCGGCGCCGGCCGCTGCGGCGTGACCACCAAGGAAGCCGTGGTCGAGATCGCCAAGGCCGCCGATGCCGCTCCGAACCTGACCTTCAAGGGCATCCAGGCCTATCAGGGCGCGATGCAGCACATGGACAGCTTCGAGGACCGCAAGGCCAAGCTGGACGCCGCCATCGCCCAGGTGAAAGAGGCCGTGGACGCGCTGGAGGCCGAGGGCCTGGCCCCCGAATTCGTCTCGGGCGGCGGCACGGGTTCCTATTATTTCGAAAGCAATTCTGGTATTTACAACGAATTGCAATGCGGCTCCTACGCCTTCATGGATGCCGATTACGGCCGCATCCACGATGCCGAGGGCAAGCGCATCGACCAGGGCGAATGGGAAAACGCGCTGTTCATCCTGACCTCGGTCATGTCGCATGCCAAGCCGCACCTGGCGGTGGTCGATGCCGGCCTCAAGGCGCAGTCGGTCGATAGCGGCCTGCCCTTCGTCTATGGCCGCGACGATGTGAAATACATCAAGTGCAGCGACGAGCATGGCGTGGTCGAGGACAAGGACGGCGTGCTCAAGGTCAACGACAAGCTGCGGCTGGTGCCGGGCCATTGCGACCCGACCTGCAACGTCCACGACTGGTATGTCGGCGTGCGGAACGGCAAGGTCGAGACGGTCTGGCCGGTCTCGGCGCGCGGAAAGGGCTACTGATGCTCGTCGTCGCCGAAAAGGAAATCGCGGGTCTGATGACCCCCGAGGCGGCCTTCGAGGCCATCGAGGCGGTCTTCGCCTCGATGGCCCGGCGCAAGGCATACAATTTTCCCGTGGTGCGCGAGGCCATCGGCCATGAGGACGCGCTCTACGGCTTCAAGGGCGGCTTCGACGCCTCGGCGCTGGTGCTGGGGCTGAAGGCCGGCGGCTACTGGCCCAACAACCAGAAGCACAACCTGATCAACCACCAGTCCACCGTGTTCCTGTTCGACCCGGATACCGGCCGGGTCTCGGCGGCGGTGGGCGGCAACCTGCTGACGGCGCTGCGCACCGCGGCGGCCTCGGCGGTGTCGATCAAGTATCTGGCGCCCAAGGGCGCCAGGGTGCTGGGCATGATCGGCGCCGGCCACCAGTCCGCGTTCCAGATGCGGGCGGCGGCCAATGTGCATCGGTTCGAAAAGGTCATCGGCTGGAACCCGCATCCCGAGATGCTGTCGCGCCTTGCCGATACCGCGGCCGAGCTGGGCGTGCCCTTCGAGGCGGTCAAACTGGACCGCCTGGGGGCCGAGGCCGATGTGATCGTCTCGATCACCTCGTCCTTCTCGCCCCTGCTGATGAACGAGCATGTCAAGGGCCCGACGCATATCGCGGCCATGGGCACCGATACCAAGGGCAAGCAAGAGCTGGATCCGGCGCTGGTCGCGCGCGCCCGGATCTTCACCGACGAGGTCGCGCAGTCGGTCAGCATCGGCGAATGCCAGCACGCCATCGCGGCGGGTCTGATCCGCGAGGATCAGGTCGGCGAGCTTGGCGCGGTGGTCGCGGGCGACGACCCGGGCCGCGGGGATGCCGAGGTCACGATCTTCGACGGCACCGGCGTCGGGTTGCAGGACCTGGCGGTCGCGCAAGCGGTCGTCGAACTCGCCAAACACAAGGGGGTGGCGCAAGAGGTCGAGATCTGACCCGTGCCGCTCGCGTCCTGAACAAGGGAGGATAAGGACGTATGCAAGCAGTAGATACCAACCCCGGCTTCGATCCGGTCGAGGAGCGCATCGCCGCCCCTCGACTGCTCGCCTTGGGTTTCCAGCATGTTCTGGTCATGTATGCCGGCGCCATCGCGGTGCCGCTGATCGTCGGCCGCGCCCTGCAGCTTTCGCCGCAAGACGTGGCCTTTCTGATTTCCGCCGACCTTTTCGTCTGCGGGATCGTCACCATCATCCAGTCCTTCGGCGCCACGCAATGGTTCGGCATCAAGCTGCCGGTCATGATGGGCGTGACCTTCGCCGCCGTCGGCCCCATGGTCGCCATCGCCTCGTCGAACCCCGGCCAGGAAGGCGCGCGGATGATGTTCGGCGCCATCATGGCGGCGGGGATCATCTCGATCTTCTTCGCACCGCTGGTCAGCCGGCTCCTGCGCTTTTTCCCCAGCGTGGTCACCGGCACGGTGATCCTGGTGATCGGCGTCAGCCTGATGCCGGTGGGCATCAACTGGATCTTCGGCCTGCCGGTCGGCCCCACGGCGCCGCAACTGGTCGACCCCGCCGCCCAAGCCTGGCTGGAGGCTGCACGCGCCACCGGCGACGTCCCCGAGAGCGTCAAGCTGATGCCCACCGTGGCCAACCCCGAATATGCCTCGCTGTCGCGCATCCTGATCGGCATCACCGTGCTGGCGGCGATCCTGGTGATCGCACGCTATGCCAAGGGCTTCGTCGCCAATATCGCGGTGCTTCTGGGCATCGTCATCGGCGGGCTGCTGGCCGCGGTCATGGGCATGATGCATTTCGACGGCATCGCCGAGGCTGCCTGGTTCGCACCGATCAAGCCCCTGCATTTCGGCATGCCGATCTTTGACCCGGTGATGATCCTGACCATGCTGCTGGTCATGTTCGTGACCATGATCGAGTCCACCGGCATGTTCCTGGCGCTCAGCGACATCTGCGGCCGCAGGATGACGCCCAAGGCGCTCAGCGCCGGGTTGCGCGTGGACGGCCTGGGCACTGCCATCGGCGGGCTCTTCAACACCTTCCCCTATACGTCCTTCAGCCAGAACGTCGGCCTGGTGGGCGTGACCGGCGTGCGCTCGCGCTTCGTCTGCGTGGCGGGCGGCGCGATCATGATCGTGCTCGGCCTGATCCCCAAGATGGGCGCGCTGGTCGAATCGCTGCCGACCACGGTGCTGGGCGGCGCGGGGCTGGTGATGTTCGGCATGGTCGCCGCGACGGGCATCCGCATCCTCTCGACGGTGGACTTCAAGGGCAACAAGCACAACCTGTTCATCGTCGCCGTCTCGCTGGGCCTCGGCATGGTCCCGATGATCGCGCCCGACTTCAACCAGTGGCTGCCGCATTCGCTGCATACGCTGATCCATTCGGGCATCCTGCTGGCCGCGGTCGCCGCCGTTCTGCTGAACTGGTTCTTCAACGGCGCCCCGCATGCGAGCGACGAGGAAATCGCCGCAGCAGCCCACGCAGCCGAGGCGCATTGATGACGAAACGCCTGCTCATCAGGGGCGCCGAGGTGGTGGTCACCATGGACGGCGCCCGGCGCGAGATCGCAGGCGGGGACATCCTGATCGACGGCGGGGTCATCTCCGCCGTCGGTCCGGGTCTTTCCGCCGAAGGCGCCGAGATCGTCGAGGCCGGGGGCTGCGTCGTCACCCCCGGCTTCGTCAACACCCACCACCACCTGTTCCAGACGCTCACCCGCGCCGTGCCTGCCGCGCAGGATGCGGCGTTGTTCGGCTGGCTGCGCACCCTCTATCCGATTTGGGGCCGCATGGGTCCCGAGGATATCCGGCTGTCCACGCAGATCGGCCTGGCCGAACTGGCGCTGTCGGGCTGCACCTGCTCTTCGGATCACCTCTACCTGTTCCCGAACGGCGCCCGGCTCGACGACAGCATCGAGGCAGCCTCGGAAATCGGCATCCGCTTCACCGCCACCCGCGGCGCCATGTCGATCGGCGAAAGCAAGGGCGGCCTGCCCCCCGACGCGCTGGTCGAGGACGAGGCCGCGATCCTCAAGGACAGCGAGCGCCTGGTCGCCGCCTTCCACGACCCGAACCCCGGCGCCATGGTGCAGGTCGGCCTCGCGCCCTGCTCGCCCTTCTCGGTCAGCCGGGAACTCATGCGCGACGCCGCCATCCTCGCCCGCGAAAAGGGCGTGCGGCTGCACACCCACCTGGCGGAAAACGACGAGGACATCGCCTATTCGCTGGAAAACTTCGGCATGCTGCCCGGCGATTACGCCGAAAGCCTGGGCTGGACCGGGGACGATGTCTGGCACGCGCATTGCGTGAAGCTGTCGGACAAGGAGATCGACCTCTTCGCCCGCACCGGCACCGGGGTCGCGCATTGCCCCTGCTCGAACGCGCGCCTCGCCTCGGGCATAGCCCCGGTGCGCCGGATGCGCGACGCGGGCGTGCCGGTCGGCCTGGGCGTCGACGGCTCGGCCAGCAACGATTGCAGCCATCTGGGGCTCGAGGCGCGGCAGGCCATGCTGGTCGCCCGCCTCAAGGACGGCCCCGCCGCCATGGGTGCCCGCGAAGCGCTGGAGATCGCTACGCTCGGCGGCGCCCGCGTGCTGGGCCGCAGCGACATCGGCGCGCTGGAACCCGGCAAACGCGCCGACCTGGTGCTCTGGGACGTCTCGGAACTGCCGGCTGCCGGCCAATGGGACCCGGTCGCGGCGCTGGTCTTCTGCGCGCCGATCCGCCCGCGTGCGGTCTATGTGGAAGGCCGCGCCGTGGTGCAGGATCACCGCCTGCTGACCGCCGATGCGAATCGCCTGAACGAACAGGCCCGCGCCGCCATCGCCCGGCTCGCGGATTGACAAGGAAAGGACGAAAATGCCCGGCTATCTCACCACCCATGTGCTCGACACCGCCAATGGCACGCCCGCACAGGGCATGCGGATCGAGCTCTACCGCCTCGACCCCGAACGCCGGCTGATCGCCGAGACCGTCACCAACCACGACGGCCGCACCGACAGCCACATCCTGCCCGAGGCCGCGTTCCAGACCGGCGAATACGAGCTCGTCTTCCATGTCGGCGCATGGCTCGACGCCCAGGGACACCAGGCCGCGAAGCCCCGCTTTCTCGACCAGGTGCCCTTGCGCTTCGGCATGTCGGAACAGGACCATTACCATGTGCCGCTGCTGATCTCGCCCTACGGCTTCTCGACCTATCGCGGCAGCTGAGCCCCGGCTTTTTTCCGTTTTCCAAATACCCTGGGGGTGAAAGGCCCCTGGGGCCTGAGGGGGCAAGGCCCCCTCTTTTTCATTCCTGCAAGGCTTGGCGAAAGATTTTCAACGCATCGTTAAGACAGCAAGGGGAAATGCGTGAATACTCGCAACCCCGCGAAGCGGCTAGTCTTTCCCCAGCTAGACAGGAGACAAAGTATGTCCGATTTCGCCGTCATCTGGGATTGGCTCGCCTTTGCCATCCGATGGACGCATGTCGTCACCGCCATCTGCTGGATCGGTTCGTCCTTCTATTTCGTCGCCCTCGACCTCGGGTTGCGCAAGGTGCCCGGCCTGCCCCCCGGCGCGCATGGCGAGGAATGGCAGGTCCATGGCGGCGGCTTCTACCATATCCAGAAATACCTGGTCGCGCCCGAGCGGATGCCCGAGCACCTGATCTGGTTCAAATGGGAAAGCTACATGACCTGGATCTCGGGGGCGGCGCTCCTGATGGTCACCTATTGGGTCGGCTCCGAACTGTTCCTGATCGACCCCGCCAAGATGGAGCTGGCGCCCTGGCAGGCGATCCTGATCTCGGCCGGCTCGCTGTCGATCGGCTGGCTGATCTATACCAACCTGTGCCAGTCGAAGCTGGGCGAGACCCCGACCCTGCTGATGCTGATCCTGTTCGGGCTGCTGATGGTCATGGGCTGGGCCTATAACCAGGTCTTCACCGGCCGCGCGGTCATGCTGCACCTGGGCGCCTTCACCGCTACGATCATGACGGCGAACGTGTTCTTCGTCATCATGCCGAACCAGCGCATCGTCGTCGCCGACCTCAAGGCCGGGCGTCCCGCCGATCCGAAATACGGCAAGATCGCCAAGCTGCGCTCGACGCATAACAACTACCTGACCCTGCCGGTCGTGTTCCTGATGCTGTCGAACCACTATCCGCTGGCCTTCGCGACGGAATACAACTGGGTGATCGCCGGGCTGATCTTCCTGATGGGCGTGACCATCCGGCATTTCTTCAACACCATGCATGCCGGCGGCGGTATGCGCTGGTGGACCTGGGCCGTGACCACCATCCTGTTCGTCATCGTCATGTGGCTCTCGACCGCGCCGATGTTCCGCCAGACGCTGGAGGAGGCCGAGGCGCGTGTCCTGACGCCCACGCAGCAGGCCATGGTCGACGTGGCCGGCTGGGACGACGCCTACAACGCCGTCATGGGCCGCTGCTCGATGTGCCATGCCAGGGAGCCCTCTTACGAGGGCATCCACACCGCGCCCAAGGGCGTCCTGCTGGAGACCCCCGACGACATCACCCGCGCCGCGCGCGAGATCTATATCCAGGCCGGCGTGACCGACGCCATGCCGCCCGCCAATGTCAGCTTCATGGAGCCGCAGGAACGGCAGGCGATCATCGACTGGTATCGCAGCCTGCCCAGGACCTTTGCCCTGAACTGACCGATTTGCCCCCGCCCGCCGGATAGGCTAGCAAACCGCCCGGCACCATCGGGGGAGGCAAGCATGGATCGCGGGAATGGCTGGGACGATTCCGCCGAGGCCTGGATCGCCGACATGGGCGAGGAAGGCGATTTCTCGCGCCGCCATGTGCTCGACGCCCCGATGCTGGCCCGCATCCGCGGCCGCGGCTTCCGCAATGCGCTGGACGTGGGCTGCGGCGAGGGACGCTTCTGCCGGATGCTTGCCGCCGAAGGCATCGCCGCGACCGGCATCGATCCCACGCAGAAGCTCATCGAAACCGCCCGCAGCCGCGACGACAAGGGCAGCTACGTGCAGGCGCGCGCCGAGGCCCTGCCCCTGCCCGATGCCGGTTTCGACCTGGTGGTCAGCTACCTGACGCTCATCGACATCGACGATATCCGGGCCGCCATCGCCGAGATGGTGCGCGTCCTGCGTCCCGGCGGCAGCCTGCTCGTCGCCAACCTGAACTCGTTCAGCACGGCGGGCGGCTGGAAGGGCGATCCCGGCTCGGGCTACCTGATCGACAACTATCTGGACGAGCGTGCGGAATGGGTCAGCTGGCGCGGCATCCTGATCCGCAACTGGCACCGCCCCTTCCACGCCTATATGCAGCCGCTTCTGGCACATGGGCTGCGGCTGGTGCATTTCGACGAGCCGGCACCGCAAGGCGGCGATCCCCGGCAGGCCGCGCGCTATCGCCGCGCGCCCTATCTGCATGTCATGGAATGGGTTCGGGGCTGAGGGCCCCTCCGTCCCCGAACGGCGGCTTTCCGAAGCGCCTCGCCCGCGGCGGGCCTGGCTTCGCCGTCCCGATCCGTCCCCTGCGCATCCGGTCGGCAATCCCACCGGTGAAGCCGGCCCGGTTCAGGGGCCGGTCTCGCCTGCCTAATCGCTGAATCCCTCAATCGTCGTCATCGTCGTCGTCGTCATCATCGTCGCGACCACGGCGGCGGCGGCGCCGGGGGCGGTCGTCGTCATCGTCGCCCCAGGAGCGATAGCGGACGGACCGGCGGTCGTCGTCATCCCCGCGCCAGCCGCGATAGGTCCAGCCGTCCAGGCCCGGCAGCAGCAGCCTCTCGATCCCGCCGCGATGGAAATAGCGGGGGAAATCGTCGTCATCGGCCAGGGCCGCACCCGGAAGGATTGCCGTCGAGAAGGTCGCGGCCGTCAGAATCATGCGAAAAGGTGCCATGCGCTTCATCCTTTGATCCAAGGCAACGCCAGAAGGTTGCAAGGGGGTTACGGAACGCCGCGCGGTTTATTCCCGCCGATTTGCGATTTTCGGGAACTCCATCCTCGGCGGGCGGTGGCGGCACGGGAACCAACCCGGCCGGGTCGCGTTCCGCTGACGACCAGAAAGGGAGAGAACAACGATGAAGGGTATCGTCGCCTGGCTCCTGGGCGTTCCGATCTTCGTGATCATCCTGCTTTATCTGACCGGCATCTTCTGACCGGAATTCGATTGCAAGCCATGCGCCCGGGGGCCGCCTCCGGGCGCATCCATGTCCGGGCCATGCAAGGCTGGACGCCCCCGGGCCGCAAGGCTAAGCATGGGCGCCCTGCCACGATCCGGAGCCGCCCCGCATGACCGACACCCTGCTGATGCTCGCCGCCGGATTCTTGGGCGGGATGCTGAACGCCGTCGCCGGGGGCGGCACCTTCATCACCTTCCCCGCCCTCGTCGCCAGCGGCGTGCCGGTGGTCTCGGCCAATGCCACCAGCACGGTCGCCGCCCTGCCGGGCTACCTGTCCGCCGCGCTGGGGTTCCGCCACGAGATCGCGCAGATCGAGCGTGCATTGGTGCTGCGGCTGACCTTCTGGACGCTGACCGGCGGCATCGTCGGCTCCTGCCTGCTGCTGGTCTCGTCGAACCAGGCCTTCGCGGTGCTGGTGCCCTTCCTGCTGCTGGCGGCGACCTCGGTCTTCATCTGGGGCGCGCAGGTGCGGGAATGGGCGGCGCAGCACCGCAACGCCGCGGCACCCTTCGGCGCCGGGACCATGGTGCCGGTCGCGATCTACGGCGGCTATTTCAACGGCGGGCTGGGGATCGTGCTGCTGGCGCTCTTCGCGCTTTGGGGCATGACGCAGCTGAACCAGATGAACGGGCTGAAGAACTGGCTGTCCTTCGCGCTGTCGGTGATCTCCTTCGCGATCTTCGCGGCGGGCGGGCAGGTCGCCTGGTGGCCGGCGGCGGTAATGAGCCTGGGCACTGTCCTCGGCGGCTATCTGGGCGCGCCAGTGGCGCGGCGAATCCCGATCCCGGTGTTGCGGGCATTGATCGCGGCCATCGGCTTTGGCATGACGGCGCTGTTCCTCTGGCGGCTTTTCTGACGCCGGCCCAACCCGAAAGGATTTTCCATGTCCGAGATCAAGCGCATCGAGACCGGCCCCCGCATGAGCCAGGCGGTCGTCCATAACGGCACCATCTACCTGGCCGGCCAGGTCGGCAAACCCGGCGAATCGGTGGCCGAGCAAACCCGCGAGGTGCTGGCCCAGATCGACCGGCTGCTGGCGGAATGCGGCTCGGACAAGACCCGCATCCTGTCGGCGCAAATCTGGCTGGCCGACATGGCCGATTTCGCCGAGATGAACGCCGTCTGGGACGGTTGGGTCGCCCCCGGCCACGCCCCGGCCCGCGCCACCGGCGAATCGGCCCTGGCGACTCCCGACTACAAGGTCGAGATCATCGTGGTCGCGGCGCAGAACTGATCGCCGCCATGACCGAACGCGCGGCGCGCAGGCCGGGAGGCTCGCCGCCGCGCCCCAGCCGCTGCATGGTCAGCGCCATGGCGGCCAGTTGCTCGCTCCGTTCCTCGCCGTTTTCGATCAGCCGGTAAAGCGCCTGCGACATGGGGCCGGGCTGGCAGTTGCGGCCCAGATACTCCGGCACGGCGCGGGTCTCGCTGACCAGGTTGACCAGCGTCACCGTATCGGTCCTGAGCAGGAACCCGATGATCAGCCGGCTGAGCGGCGCCACGTCATAGCCGATCACCATGGGCACGTCGTTCGCTGCCAGATCCAGGCTGACCGTGCCCGAGGCCGCCAGCGCCAGGTCGGCGGCGGCAAAGGCGGCGCGCCTTTCCTCGGGGCTCTCGACCACGACCGGGGCGGTGGGCCAGCGCCGAGCCATGTCGCGCACCAGCCCCGAAACGCCCCGCACGGTCGGAATCACCACGCGAATCTCGGGCACCCGGTCGCGTAGCCGGATCAGCGCCTCGTCGAAGCGGGGGCCGAGCCGGCCCACCTCGGTCCGGCGCGAACCCGGCAGGCACAAGACCAGCGGCGCATCCGGCGCGATGCCGTTCGCGGCACGAAACGCCGCTGCCTCGGCCTCGCCCGCCACCGGCTCGGCGACGATGGGATGGCCGACGAAATCGCAACTCATGCCGGCGGCCTGCATCAGCGGCGGCTCGAAGGGCAGGATCGCCAGCACATGGTCGATCACCTCGGCCATCTTCCTGGCCCGCCCCGGCCGCCAGGCCCAGACCGAGGGCGCGACGTAATGGATGGTGCGCAAATCGGGGTTCAACGCCCGGGCCTGGCGCGCCACGCGCAGGCAGAAATCCGGGCTGTCGATGGTGATCAGCGCATCGGGCCGGGCCTCGGCGACGGCGCGGGCGGTCTCGGCGATCCGGGCCTTGAGCGCGCGGTATTTCGGCAGCACCTCCCAGATGCCCATCAGGCTCAGCTCTTCCATGGGAAAGCGGCTCTCCAGCCCCTGGGCCGCCATGGCCGGACCGCCGACACCCAGGAACGCGGCATCCGGATCAAGCTGCTTCAAGCCGGCCATCAGGGCGCCGCCCAGATTGTCGCCCGAAGGCTCGCCCGCGATCAGGAAGAATTTCATCGCGCCGCTCCGCTTGCCATGCCCCGACATGAGTATTTGAAGAACA
Organism: Paracoccus sp. SSJ; assembly: GCF_030234105.1. NCBI lineage: Bacteria > Pseudomonadati > Pseudomonadota > Alphaproteobacteria > Rhodobacterales > Paracoccaceae > Paracoccus > Paracoccus sp. SSJ. Next base: position 86,514 of record NZ_JASSPE010000006.1, read on the forward strand.
GAGAAGCACCCCGGCATTCTTCGTCGGTCAAATACCCTGCTGCCACTCTCGCGGCACCGTCACTTGAGTATTTGGGGAACGGCGAAGCAAGCCTCTTTTCCGTTTTCCAAATACCCGTTCAACCGCGCGCCCAGAGAAACAGCCCCGCCGCCTGGGCGCGGCGCAGCGCCTCGGCCCGGTCCAGCAGGATGACGCTGCCCGCCTCCCAGGCGATGCCGGCCAGCCCGGCCTTGGCAGCCTGGGTCACGGTGTCGGGGCCGATGGTCGGCAGGTCGATGCGGCGATCCTGGCCGGGTTTCGGCGCCTTGTAGAGCACGCCGCCCGCTCCCTTGGGGTCGGGTTTCAGACCCGCATGCAGCTTGGCGAATTCCAGCATGGCCTGGGTGCCCGGCAGCGCTTCCACGGCGAGGCAGAGCCCCTGCGCAACCACCGCGCCCTGGCCGATATCCAGCGCGCCAAGGCCGGCGACGATCTCGGCGGCGCGGGCGGCGTCCTTCTGGTCGCGCTGGCTTGGCTCACCCGACAGCACACCTTCTCCGGGCACCAGTTCCGGCAGGATCTGATCGACAGAACAGATGGATATTCCGGCTTCCTCGAAAACGTCGAGAACTGCGCGCAGCGCCGCGTCGTCGCCCGACTGCATCCCCATCAGGATGCGCGGCACGATGGTCAGGGTGCGCGCGTCGAAAAGCTCCGGCTCGATCTTCGGGCGGCGGATGGCACCGGCAAAGACCGCCTGGGTCACGCCTTGGTCGGCCAACTCGTCCAGAAAGGGCACCAGGCGTTCCAGGCGGAAAGGCTTGGCCTCGACCTGCGGTTTCAGGTTGTCCAGCGCATAGACCAGCGGCTGGTCCAGCGCGGCGGCGATTGCGGGGGCAAGGCTGCCCTCGCCGGCGATCAGGGCGATGCGGCTCATGGATGGGGCGCCAGGAAGCTGCGGTCCGAGGGACCGAGGATGAAGTCCAGAACCTCGCGCACCATCGGGCCATTCTCGGCCTCGGCCAGGTGCCGGGCGGTATCGCGAAAGCTGCCCTGGCCCAGTTGCGCCAGCATGTCGCGCAGCGCATGGATTTCCTCGCGCGAGGCGCCGCGGCGCTTCAGCCCCACCAGGTTCAGCCCGTCCAGATGGCCGCGCGGCCCCTGCACCAGGCCGAAGGGGATCACATCCGCCGTCACCATGGTCACCGCCCCGATCATCGCGCCGCGGCCGATGCGCACGAACTGGTGCACGCCCGACAGCCCGCCGACGATCACGTCGTCCTCGAGCACGCAATGGCCGGCGACCGAAGCGTTGTTGACCAGGATCACCCGGTTGCCGATCTGGCAGTCATGCGCGACATGGCTGCCCGCCATGAAAAGGCCGTCGTCGCCGATCCGGGTGACGCCGCCGCCGCCCTCGGTGCCGGGGTTCATGGTGACATATTCGCGGATGCGGTTGCGGGCGCCGATTTCCAGCCGCGTGCGCTCGCCCCGGAACTTCAGGTCCTGCGGCACCTCGCCCAGCGAGGCGAAGGGAAAGACCACGGTCTCGTCGCCGATCAGGGTCTCGCCCGCCACGACGACATGGGATTTCAGCACCACGCCCCGGCCGAGGCCGACCTCGGGACCGATCACGCAGAACGGGCCGATCTCGCATCCCTCGCCGACCTGCGCGGCGGGGTCCACGACGGCCGAGGGGTGGATGCGGGTTTCAGCCATTGTCGCCACGGTTCAGCATGGCCATGACCTCGGCCTCGGCGGCCAACTGGCCGTTGACGATGGCGCGGCCCTCGAACTTCCAGATCTTGCCGCCGCCGCGCAGGGTCTTCATGTGCAGCTCCAGCACGTCGCCCGGCACCACCTTCTGGCGGAAGCGGCATTTGTCGATGGACATGAAATAGGTGCCCATGCCCTTGTCGGCGAGATTCAGGCTGACGCCGACCAGCACCGCCGCCGATTGCGCCATGGCCTCGATGATCAGCACGCCGGGCATGACCGGCTCCTGCGGGAAATGCCCTTCGAAATGCGGCTCGTTCGAGGTCACGTTCTTGACGCCGACGCAGCTTTCGGCCGGGACGATGTCGCGAACGCGGTCCACCAGCAGGAAGGGATAGCGATGCGGCAGGATGCGCTTGATCATCGCCAGATCGACTTCGGTCGGCGGGATATAGGCGGTCTGGTCATCGTTGGGGGCGGCGGCCATGCGGTCCTCTTGGAATGTTTTCATTTGCCTAGCAACGGGGCGCGGACTTGGCAAGTTTCGCCGTGTCAGGTGCTGCGCAGCCGACCGCGGCCCTCGGCCAGCCAGCCCGCCACCGCCAGCCCGGCGATCAGCGCGAGCCAGGCCCAACCCGGCAGCAGCGGACGATGCGTCATGCCGCTGACCGAGGCCGCTTCGCGCGGGGTGATGGCGATCCAGGGCCCGCCGACACCCTGGCCATGCGCCGGCCGTCCCTCGCGCACGGTGCGCAGGCCGGGCATGCCTTCGGAAAGCCGCAGCACCGCGCCCTGCGTTGCCTCGGCCAGCGGACCCAGCACGGCGCCCGAGGCGACGGTCTGCTCGAATTCGCGCAGCGCCGCGGGGCCGAGCGCCAGCACGCGGCCGATATCGCCCTCTTCCAGCCGGTAGAGCCCCGGCCCGGGCGCCGTCCAGCGTGCGGTGAAGCGGCCCGGCCCGGCTTCGGTCAGCGCGACCTCCTCGGTCTGGCCATCGGGGCGCGTGATGCGCACCGGGCCAGCAGTCACCTTCATCGTGCGGCGGGTGATCGTGACCGCCAGTTCGCCGCTGACATCGGCCAGCAGCGCCTCTTCCTCAAGTTCGGGCTCCTGCATCGACCAATGCGCGATGCGGCGCAGCAGTTCCAACTGCGGCCCGCCGCCCTCGAAGCCGCGACCCCAGAGCCAGACCTGGTCCGAGGTCAGCATCGCCACCCGCCCCTCGCCCACGCGGCTGAACAGCAAAAGCGGCTCGTCGTGCGCGCCGCTCAGCACCACCTGGGCATCGGGATCGGGGATCACCTGCGACATGCGCAGCCAGCGGCCCCAATGGCTTGCCGCATCCTCTGCCGGGGCGCCGGGCAGACCTGCGGTGACCGGATGACGCTCGCCGTCCTCGGTCAGGCGCGGCAGGAAGGGCTCGGCATAGACCCGGCCGGTGGGCCGCGCGGGCAGGATCGCCCCCAGGGGCGACAGGTTCAGGCTTTCCACCGTGGACATCTCGGGCCCCGCCGAGACCAGGATCGCGCCGCCCTCTTCGACATAGCGCCGGATGTTGTCGTAATATTGCGGCAGCAGGATGCCGCGCACCCGGTAGCGGTCGAAGATGATCAGGTCGAAATCCCGGATCCGCTCCATGAACAGTTCCTGGGTCGGAAAGGCGATCAGCGACATCTCATCGACGGGAACCGCATCCATCTTGTCCGGCGGCCGCAGGATGGTGAAGTGGATCAGGTCCACGTTTGCATCCGATTTCAACAGGTTGCGCCAGGTCCTTTCGCCCGCGTGCGGCGCGCCCGAGACCAGCAGCACCCGCAGCCGGTCGCGCACGCCCTGGATCTGCACGGCGGCCGAGTTGTTGCGGTCGGTCAGTTCCGGCACCTCGGCCTGAGGCGCGTCGAACCCGATCGAGACCACGTTCTGCCCGGCATGTTCCGGCACCACCGGCAGGTCCAGCGTCACCCCCGGCGGCAGGTCCAGGCTGCGCATCTCCTCTCCGTCCAGCAGGATGCGAAGCCGGGCGGGGGTCTGCGCCACCTGCGCGGGGACGGCGCCCTGATCCTCGACGCGCAGGCGGATGGTGACGGGCTTGCCGATCAGCCCATAGGCCGAGGCCTCCTCGATCACCAGCCGGCGGTCCCAGTCCTGCGCCTGCCCGGTCAGCAGCACATGCACCGGCGCGGGCGCCGAGGCGGGCAGCATCGGCGCATCATGGGCCAGCCCGTCGGTCACGGCGATGACGCCTGCGACGCGGGCCTGCGGCTCGGCGGCCAGCGCCCGGGTCAGCGCCGTGCCGATCTGGGTGCCGTCCGGGTCGTCGGCAACGGTCACGCGGCGAATCTCGGTATCGGGCAATGCGGAGAGCTGGCGGGTCAGTTCCTCGATCGTGGCATCGGTCTGCTCCGCCCGCCCCGGCAGGGACTGGCTGGCGCTGCGGTCGTCGAGCAGGATCACGATATCCGACAGCTTGTGACGGATGCCCGATTCCAGCGCAGGCCCGGCAAGGGCCGCCGCCGCGGCCAGCCCGGCGATGCCGCGCCAAGCCCAGCCGCGCAAGCCGCGCCACAGCGACCACAGCGCCACCAGCACGCCGAGCAAGGCCAGGGCGCCGACCAGCGGCCAGGACAGCAGCGGATCGAAGGTCAGGCCGCTCATTGCACGACCTCCTCCTGCCGCAGCCGCTCCAGCAGGGCCGGCACATGCACCTGGTCGGATTTGTAGTTCCCGGTCAGCACATACATGATCAGGTTGACGCCGAAACGATAGGTCATCTCGCGCTGGCGCTCGCCCTCGAAGCCCGAGCCGATGCTGAACATGGGCAGGCCATTCTCATCCACCGCCCAGGCCTCGGCCCAGGCATTGCCGCCGATGATGACCGGAGAGACGCCGTCGTTGAGATTGCGAAACGGCACGCCCTCGGCCGCCTGGGCATCGGCCGGGGGCGCCTCGGCCCATATCTCGCGGCCCTGGTAGCGGCCGGGGAAATCCCTGAGCAGGTAGAAGCTGCGGGTCAGCACATGGTCGGCCGGGACCGGCGCCAGCGGCGGGATGTCCAGCGGCGCGGCCAGCGCCTGCAGCGCCGCCGCGCCATCCGGCCCGCCCAGACCGGCGATATCGCCGTCGCGGGTATCGAAGAGGATCATCCCGCCCGAGCGCAGGAAATGGTTCAGCCGCACATAGGCTTGCGGCGAGGGCGGCGCCTGCGCCTCGGTCACCGGCCAGTAAAGGAAGGTCAGCAGCGACAGGTCGTCCTGTTCGGGGTCGATGCCGATGGGCTCGCCCGGCTCGACGGTGGTGCGGGCAGTCAGGACCTGGGACAGCCCGCGCAGCCCGGCTTCCGAGGCGGCATCGACCTCGGAATCGCCGGTGATGACATAGGCCAGCGCCACCTCGTCGGCCGCGCGCACCAGCCGGGGGTCGGGCTCGTCCTGCGCCGAAAGGGCCGTGGCCCAGAACAGCAGGGCAAGGGGGGCAAGCCATCTTCTCATCATGCCATCGCCCTCTGCCTGCCGCGAGCCAGCCAGGCGCTGCCGAGCGCGTCCAGCGCCAGAAGCGCTGCGGCCAGCGCGATCAACCAGCCGCGCAGGTCGAAGCCCGGCGCCTGTGCCCCGCGCTCAATATAGGCGCCGGGCCAGTCGGCCGTCGCGATCGGCCCGCCCGCATTCAGGGCCGCCACCCGCTCGCCGCCGCGATAAAGCCCGGCCGGAGCGCCCGGGGCGGGACCGCGCGCGAAATCGGCGGCGGCGACCGGGACGGTGTCCTGCGGCTCGGTCGTGCGGCCGAAGCCGTCCAGCACCAGTTCGGGCAGCCAGAAGGGCTGTTCGGCGCGATCCGCCTCGGGCGCGCCGGCGCCGACCCGGGCGCTGCGCACCAGCCGGTCCAGCATCTCGACGAACAGGCCCGAGATCGCCAGGTTCGACCATTCCGCGTTGGCCGTGGTGTGAAACAGCACCAGTTGCCCCTGCCCCAGGGCCGCGCGCGTCACCAGCGGCGTGCCGTCCGAAAGCCGGGCGATGCTGCGGTCGGCCAGGTCCGGCGCCGGCTCGGCCAGGAGTTGCGCGCGCACGGTCGTATCGTCCGGTACCGAGAGCCCCGCGAAGGGCCCGTCGGGGGCAAAGGCCGAGATGCCGCGCGGCTCGCCCCAGGCAAGCGCCCCGCCGATGTCGCGCCCGCCGGCGCGCAGCCGCACGGGCAAGAGCGGCTCCTCGGCCAGCCGCTCCGACGCGGCCATGCGCGGCCCGGCAAAGCGGATCAGCAGCCCGCCGCCCTCGACCCATTCGCGCAGGGCCGGCTCATCGGCCAGTCCGAACTGGTCGGCCAGCACGACCACGTCGGGTGAGGCTTGCAGCACATCGCCCAGGCCCCCCTCGATCAGGTCGGTCGAGGGCGCCAGCGCCCGGCGCAGGTAATGCAGCGGCGAGAGCAGCCGCTGGCCCTCGCTGGCGCGGTCGTCGCCGACCAGCGCGACCTTGCGCCGGCGCAGGCTGTCATCGGCCAGCACCACCGCGCCGGCCGAGGCATGGCCCTCGATCTCGAAGCGCGTGATGCGGTTGCGCAATTCGGAGGGCAGGTCGATGGGAACCGGCCAACTGGTCACGCCCGCATCGGCAGAACCCTCGCCGGGCTTCAGCCGCGCCAGCTCTCGCGGCGTGCCCTGCGGGTCGAGGCCGATGGCCAGCACCTCGGCGACCGCGGTCCCGGTCGAGCGCATCCGCAGCGCCGGCTGGTCGCCCGGCACCAGTTCCAGCGCTTGGCGCGGGCCTTCCGGCGGCACCACGGTCACGTTGCCGCGCCCCGAAAGCGCAGCCAGCCATTCCGCCCGCCCCGGATGGTCCAGCCCATCGCTGAGCCACAGCACCGAAAGACCCGCCGGCGCCTCGGCCAGCACCGCCTGAGGATCGGGGGGATAGCGCGTCTCCCATGCCGCGGGGCGCAGGGCCCGCAACTGCGCGGCAAGCTCGGTCGCGGGCAGGAAGGGCAGCACGCCCTCGGCCCGGCCGTCGGCGACCAGCAGCGCCGCCGGCTGTCCCGCCGCCGCCGCGCGATCCAGAGCGCGCAGGGCGCGGGCCTGACGCTGCGGCCAGTCGGGCGCCGCGGCCCAGCCGGCATCCATCACGATCAGCAAAGGCCCCTGCCCGACCTGATCCGGCGCCGGCTTCCAGACCGGCCCGGCAAAGCCCAGGATCAAGGCCGCGATCGCCAGCACCCGCAAGAGCAGCAGCCACCAGGGCGTGTGACGCGCCACCGGATGCGGGTCCCTGAGCCCCAGCAGCAGCCGCGTGCCGGGAAAGCGCACCAGCTTTGGCGAAGGCGGCATGGCGCGCAGGATCAGCCACAGCACCGGCAGCGCGGCCAGCGCCGCGAGGATCCAGGGCGTCAGGAAGCCGAGGGGACCAATGAGCAGCATCAGCCCTCCAGCACCGACCAGAGCCAGAGCAGCGCCTGCGACGGCGGCGCCCCGGTGTCATGCATGCCGAAATGCCAGCCCGCGGTCGCGGCGGCGCGCGACAGCACCTCGCGCCGCTCGGCCAGCCGCGCCAGATAGGCCGTGCGCAGCCCGGCCGCGTCGCGCGTGTCGTGGCGCAGCGCGCCCGAGGCCGAGCGGAACAACACCGCGCCCCGCCAGGGAAAGCCGTCCTCGTCCGGGTCCAGGACCTGCATCAGCACGCCCTGCACGCCCAGGCCGGCGGCGCGGGAAAGGTAGTCCAGCACCGGCTGCGGATCGCCCAGGAAATCGTCGAACAGGATCACCCGCTGGCCGGGACGCAAGGCCTCGGCCGGCGGCGCATCCTCGTCGCGGTCCAGCGCCGGGCGGGCGACCAGCGCCTGGGCCATGCGCTCGGCCTGCAGGCGGCCAGGGCGCGGCGGCTGGCCGGCCAGCGCCACGCGCTCGCCCCCGGCCAGCAGCGCCATGGCCAACGCCAGCGCCAGCAGGTCGGCACGGTCGCGCTTGCCGGGCCGGTCCGTGCCGCCGGTATAGTCCATGCCCGCCGCGGCCGAGACCCAGATCGCCGCCGATTGCGCCACCTGCGCCTCGCGGTCGCGGACGAATTGCGCATCCGAGCGGGCCGAGCGGCGCCAGTCGATGCTGCGCGCCGTGTCGCCGGTGGTGGCGGGACGGTATTGCCAGAAATCCTCGCCCATGCCGGCGCGGCGCTGGCCATGCGCGCCCGGCACCAGCGCCGCCGCCAGCCGCTCGGCCGACAGCATCAGCGCCGGCAACGCCGCCGAGGCGGCCTCGGCCCGGGCGCGAAGCTGATCGGCCGAGGGTCTCACGCCGCCGCCCGCATCCGGTCGTCGAGCAGGCGCGCGATCACGCCCTCGATGGTCTCGCCGCGGGCACGGGCGGCAAAGCTCAGCGCCATGCGATGGCGCAGCACCGGGGCCGCCATGGCCTCGACATCGTCGAGCGTCGGCGCAAAGCGGCCGTTCAGCGCCGCACGGGCGCGCGTGACCAGTGTGAGCGCCTGCGCGGCACGCGGCCCCGGCCCCCAGACCAGCGTATCGGCCATCCAGCCCGGCGCCTCGGGCGCGCCTGGACGGGCCGCGCGCACCAGATCGAGAATTGCATTCAGCACCGTCTCGCCCACCGGCATGCGCCGGATCAGCGCCTGCGCCGCAACCAGCCCGGCCGCGTCGAAGACCGCATGCGCCCGGCCCTCCTCGACCCCGGTGGTGGCCAGCAGGATGGCGCGTTCGGTGTCGCGGTCGGGATAGTCCACGTCGACCTGCAAAAGGAAACGGTCGAGCTGCGCCTCGGGCAAGGGATAGGTGCCCTCCTGCTCGATCGGGTTCTGGGTGGCGAGGACGTGGAAGGGCCGGCCCAGCGGCCGATGCTCGCCGCCGATGGTGACCTCGCCCTCCTGCATGGCCTGGAGCAGCGCGGATTGCGTGCGCGGGCTGGCCCGGTTGATCTCGTCGGCCATCAGGAGCTGGGTAAAGACCGGCCCCTCGATGAAGCGAAAGGCGCGGGTGCCGTCGGGCCGGATGTCCAGCACCTCGGAGCCCAGGATGTCGGCCGGCATCAGGTCGGGGGTGAACTGGATGCGCGCGGTGTCGAGGCCCAGCACGGTGGCCAGCGTATCGACCAGCATGGTCTTGCCCAGCCCCGGCTGGCCGACCAGCAGCGCATGCCCGCCCGACAGGATCGCGGCCAGCACCTGCTCGACCACGGCATGCTGGCCGACGAAGCGGTGCTCGACGCTGGCGCGGGCCTGCGCAAGGCGATCGGTCAGCGTCAAGACTTCGGAAACCAGTTTCTCATTCTCGGCCATGACAATGCCCCGTTTCTGTTCTAGGACAACATAAAGGCAGGTGTGACGGGGTCCACAGGGAATGGAGGAAAAGACTGACAATGCCGTGAGCGATGCGGCCGGAATCGCCGCTGCCGCCAGCCGTGCCTCGAAGAAGGGGCCGCCGCCTGTGCATCTGTGGAACCCGCCTTTTTGCGGCGACCTGGACATGGAGATCCGCGCCGACGGCAGTTGGTTCTACAACGGCACGCCCATCGGCCGGCCCGAGATGGTGCGGCTTTTCGCCTCGATCCTGAAGCGCGAGGGGGATGATTACTTCCTGGTCACCCCCGTCGAAAAGGTCGGCATCCGCGTGGTCGATGCGCCCTTCATCGCCGTCGATGCTGAAATCGGCGAGGACATCGTCTTTACCACCAATGTGGGCGACCGGGTGAGCGCAGGTCCCGGGCATGAGATAGAAATGCGCGGGACGCCGGAAGAGCCCCGGCCCTATGTCCATATCCGCCGCGGTCTTTGGGCGCTGATCGACCGCAAGACGTTCTACCGACTGGCCGATGCGGCTATGCCCGGCGACAACGGGCGTATGGAAGTGCGATCGGGAGGGACGGTCTTTCCCCTGGAGCCCTGACCATGGCGCGATTTGCCGCCAACCTGACCTATCTGTTCACCGAGATGCCCATGTTGCAACGCTTTGCCGCTGCAAGGCGTGCGGGCTTTCACGGGGTCGAGATCCTGTTTCCCTATGACCTTGCCGTCAAGGAGCTGGCCCAGGCCGCACAGGCGGCGGGGGTGGAGTTCGTGCTGATGAACACGCCGCCGCCGAACTGGGCCGGCGGGCCGCGCGGCTTTGCCGCCGAACCGGGCAACGAATCGCGCTTTCGCGACGATTTCGACCGCGCGCTGCGCTTTGGCCGCGCGCTGGGGGTCAAGCATCTGCATGTGATGGCCGGCAAGGCCCGGGGCGGATTGGCGCGACGCACCTTCGTCGCAAACCTGAAATGGGCCTGCGCCCGCGATGCCCGGACCAGCCTGACCATCGAGCCGATGAACCGCCACGACATGCCGGGCTATTTCCTCGACAGCTTCGATCTGGCGGCTGAGATCATGGACGAGGTCGGGGCGCCGAACCTGGGGCTGCAATTCGACGTCTATCAGGCGCAGATGATCCATGGCGATGCGCTGGCGGTCTGGCAGCGCCATGCCGGGCGGATACGGCATGTCCAGATCGCCGACTGGCCCAGCCGGCACGAGCCGCGGCAGGGCGACATCGACTTCGCCGAACTGTTCCGCGCCATCGACGCTTCGGGATATCGCGGCTGGGTCGGCGCGGAATACACCCCCCGCAACTCGACCGAGGCCGGGCTGCGCTGGCTAAGCCTGGCCTGACGCGGGGACACGGGAGGGGCCACGGGTCCGGGGCGCTCGATGGCCCCAGCGACCTCGTGGAAATGTCGCGCCGGACTTCGCGTCAATAGGCCGAACTGCCGGTGCCCGCAGGCAAGGCGCCATAGGGCAGCCAGATGGTCTTGGTGCGGCTGGCCGCGCGCAAGAACTCGCGGCCCTGCGCCTGCGGGCCGCTCCAGTCGCGAGGCTGGGGCGTCCAGACCGGGATCAGGGTTTCGGCCGCGACCCGCTGCACTTCGGCCAGCCCCTCGCCCTGCCCGGCATGCCAGATCGCCGAGACGCCGTCATGGCCCGCCAGCGCCCGGGCAAGGTCGTCGCGCGGGCCGGTGACGATGTTGACCACGCCGCCCGGCACGTCCGAACAGGCCAGCACCTGCGCCAGCGTCAGGGCCGCCATCGGCCGGTCCTGCGACGGGATGGCCACCACCGCATTGCCCATGGCGATGGCCGGCAGCACCAGCGCCATGAAGCCGGCCAGCGGCGCGGCCACGGGCGCGATCAACCCCATCACGCCATGCGGCTCGGGCTGGACGTGGCACAGATGGCCGGGCTTGGCCGAGACCGTCGCTCCATCGTATTTGTCGGCGAAACCGGCATAGAAAAAGCAGCGGCGGATGGCGGCATCGACCTCGGCCGGGCTGGCGAAGCCGGCGAATTCCGCGCGGCGCTGCGCCAGGTTCTCGGCCAGGAAATACAGCACCTGCGCCCGGCCATGGCCGCCCAGGCCCTGCCATTTCGCCAAGCCGCCCTGCGCCGCCTCGACCGCGTTGCGGATGTCCTTGCGGTTGCCCAGCGGGATCAGTTCGTCCTGCGCCGCATAGCTGGCGCCGCCGTCGGGACGCTTCTGCGCGCCGCCGATGTAAAGCTTGACCGTGCGGTCGATCCCGGCGCTTTCCTCGGGCGCCTCGGCCGGGACGATTTCGGACGGCGCCGGATCGCGCTGCGGGGCAACGGGCGCGGCGAGATAGTCCAGCATCCCCTCGCGCCCGCCCTCGCGGCCATAGCCGGAATCGCGCATGCCGCCGAAAGGGGCTGCGGCGTCGAAGAGGTTCGCGCAATTGACCCAGACCACGCCGGCCTTGATCCGTGCGGCGAGATCCGTCGCCACGGTCGCGCTTTCCGACCAGACCGAGGCCGCGAGGCCATAGCGGGTATTGTTCGCCAGATCCACCGCCTCGTCCGGGGTGCGAAAGGTCGAAAGCGTGGCGATGGGGCCGAAGATCTCCTCGATCATGCCGGGGTTGGCGGGCGCGACATTCTTCAGATAGCCCGGCGCGATGAAGCAGCCCGGCGCCGCCGCGCCGCCGACCAGTTCCGCCCCGGCGGCGGTCGCCCGGTCGATCAGCCGCAGGATGCGGTCCTTTTGCACGGGATCGACGATGGCGCCGATATCGGTGGACTTGTCGAGCGGTGCGCCCAGACGCAGCTTCTGCATCCGCGCCCGCAAGAGCGCCTCGAACCGCGCGGCGACCGACTCGGCGACCAGGATGCGCGAGCCGGCGCAGCAGACCTCGCCCTGGTTGAACCAGATCGAATCAACCACGCCCTCGACCGCAGCGTCCAGGTCGGCGTCCTCCATGACGACAAAGGGCGACTTGCCGCCCAGTTCCAGCGCCAGCCGCTTGCCCGAACCCGCGACGGCACGGGCAATGCCGCGCCCGACCTCGGTCGAGCCGGTGAAGGCGATCTTGTCCACCGGCGCCCGCACCAGCGCCGCCCCGGTCTCGCCATCGCCGGTGACGATGTTCACCACCCCGGCAGGCAGGCCGACATGGGCGCAGATCTCGGCGAATGCCAGCGCGGTCAGCGGCGTGTATTCGGCGGGCTTCAGCACCACCGTATTGCCGGCGGCAAGGGCCGGCGCGACCTTCCAGGCCAGCATCAGCAGCGGAAAGTTCCAGGGGATGACCTGGCCGCAGACGCCCAGCGGGCGATGGCCGGGAAACTCGGTCTCGGCCAGTTCGGCCCAGCCGGCATGGTGGTAGAAATGCCGCACCACCAGCGGGACGTCGATGTCGCGGCTTTCGCGGATCGGCTTGCCGTTGTCCAGGCTCTCCAGCACCGACAGGAAACGCTCGCGCTTCTGGATGGTCCGGGCAATGGCATAGAGGAACCGCGCCCGGTCGTGTCCCGGCATGGCGCCCCAGCCGCGCTGCGCCCGGCGGGCGGCACGCACCGCCTTCATCACGTCGCGGGCCGTGCCTTGCGTGACCTGCGCCAGTTCATCGCCGGTCGAGGGATCGCGGCTGGCGAATGTCACGCCCGGCCGGGTAAAGCGCCCGGCGATGAAATGGCCGAAGCTGCCGCGTTCGCGCAGCCAGTCGCGGACGGCAGAGGCATCCTCGGGCGCAGGGCCGTATTCCATGCTTTCCATGATCTCGCTTACCTTCGGCATGTTCACCCCGCGGCCAGACGATGGGCGCCGGCATAGCGCCCGGTGACGTGATGGGAAATCTGCCGCTCGATATCGGCCAGCAGCGAACTGGCGCCGATGCGGAACAGATCGGGCCGCAGCCAGTCGCGGCCCAGCTCCTCGGCCATCAGCACCTGCCAGTTCAGCGCATCCTTGGCGGTGCGCAACCCGCCGGCCGGCTTGAAGCCCACGGCAAAGCCGGTCTGGTCGCGATAGTCGCGGATGGCGCACAACATGACCAGCGACACCGGCAGCGTGGCGTTCACCGGCTCTTTTCCGGTCGAGGTCTTGATGAAATCGGCGCCGGCCTGCATGGCGACATGGCTGGCCCTGGCGACATTGGTCAGGGTCTTGAGCTCGCCCGTCGCCAGGATCGCCTTCATCCGCGCCGAGCCGCAAGCCTCGCGCATCTCGCATATCTCGTCGTAAAGCGCCGCCCATTCGCCGCGCAGCACCAGCGCACGGGAAATCACGATGTCGATTTCGTCCGCGCCCTGGTCCAGCGCATAGCGGATCTCGGCCAGCCGCAGGTCCAGCGGCATCAGCCCGGCGGGAAAGCCGGTCGCGACCGAGGCGACGGGGATCGCGGTGCCCCGCAGCGCCCGCTTTGCCGCCGCGACCATGGTCGGATAGACGCAGACCGCGCCGGTGGTCAGATGCTCGACCCCCAGCGCGGCAAGCTGGCCGGCATCGACGGGCTGGCTCGCCTTGGCGCAAAGCCGCGCCACGCGGTCGGGCGTGTCGTCGCCCGAAAGCGTGGTCAGGTCGATGCAGCGCACCGCGTTCAGAAGCCAGGCCGCCTGCCATTCCTTCTTGAGACTGCGTCGCGCGGCCAGGCTCGTGGCGCGGCGCTCGGCGGCCGGGGTGTTGACCTGGATGTTCTCGAACCAGTCGAGGCGGAAATCGGTGCCGGGGTTCTTGCGCTCCATCGCTCAGCGTCCCCGCAGCCCGTCCCACCAGCGCCGCATGCGGCCGCGTGCCCGGTCGCGGGCCGCGTCGGCGCGGGCGTCCAGCCGGTCCCATGCTTCGTCGGCGGAACGCATGGCGGGGTCGATGGTGCGTTCGCGGAACTGGTTCCACATGCGCCAGAGCAGGAACAGCAGCCCGCCCAGGATCACCAGGATGATCTGCGCCGCCCAGTTGAAGGGCCGCACCTCGGGCCCCGCCACCGGCTTGATCGAGATGGCGTTCGGATAGACCGAGAGCCAGGCGATGCGCCAGCCGTATGAGGTCACGCTGACCCATTCCGGGCTGGCCGCGGTCGAGCGCAGGTCGGTCGCCTGCGCATGCAGGTTCGAGCTGTCGTATTTGAAATAGGGCGGCCAGATCCAGCCGGTATCCTCGTTGCGATAGACATAGGGCTTGCCGTTCGGGCGCACCGTGTCGATGAAGCGCACGTCGCGCTGGCCCTGCGCGTTCTGGACCGTGCCGGTGTCGGGCGAGGCGTAGAAGACCGCATTGGCACCGATGTCGGTCAGCCGGTTATAAGTGTTGGTGATGCGGACCGTCTGCTTCGAGGGCAGCGTGTAATCCAGGAACAGAAAGACCACGATCCCGAAGATCACCCCAAGGACGGTCAGGAACCAGCGCATCGGCGCCCCCTCAATTGTAGTTCACGATCACGATGATCACGACGATCGCGACCACCGGCAGGACCAGCACCAGCCCGACGAGCCGCGCCCGCAGGGTGTTGCTGAACCCCACCATCGAACGCCGCACGAACTCGGCGCGTTCCGGCGAAGCGCCCGCGCGTTCGGGATGGCGGCGATCCCATTCCTTTTCAAGCTCTTCGCGGCGCAGGCTGCGGATATAGATCCAGATCAGCACGTAAAAGATCAGCTCGACGACCAGGACCATGCCGATCAGGCGAAGAAAGGCGATCATCGGGCGGAACCTTCGTTGCAAAGCCTGCCCCATGGAAGGCCCGCGCGTCCCGACTGTCAATGACCCCATTGCCGCGCGGGACGCCGCGGCCTAGCCTTGGGCCATGGACGCGCTTGCCCTCGAGATCGAAAACCGCCGCGACGATCTGATCCGCCTGACGCAGGATCTGATCCGCATTCCGACGCTGAACCCGCCGGGCCGCAACTATCGCGAGATCTGCGAATATCTTCAGGCGCGGCTGGCGCCCCGGGGCTGGGCCTGCGAGCTGATCCGCGCCCACGGTGCCCCGGGCGACAGCGAGGCCTTTCCGCGCTGGAACCTGGTCGCCCGCCATCGGGGCGGCCCGCGCGGCGAATGCGTGCATTTCAACAGCCATCACGACGTGGTCGAGGTCGGCCATGGCTGGAGCCGCGATCCCTTTGCCGCGGAACTGGACGACGGGCGGATCTATGGCCGCGGCGCCTGCGACATGAAGGGCGGGCTGGCCGCCAGCATCATCGCCGCCGAAGCCTTTACCGCGCTTTACCCCGACCATCCGGGCCAGATCGAGATCAGCGCCACGGCGGACGAGGAATCGGGCGGCTTCGGCGGCGTGGCCTATCTGGCAGGCCAGGGCGCCTTTGCCCATGTCGGCCATGTCATCATCCCCGAGCCCCTGCACAAGGACCGCATCTGCCTGGGCCATCGCGGTGTATGGTGGGCCGAGATCGAGACGCACGGCCGCATCGCCCATGGCTCGATGCCCTTCCTGGGCGACAGCGCTATCCGCCACATGGGCGCGGTGCTGGAAGAGATGGAGCGCACGCTGTTCCCGCTGCTCATGACCAAACGGACCCAGATGCCGGTGATCCCCGAAGGCGCGCGCAATTCGACGCTGAACATCAACTCGATCCATGGCGGCGAGCCGGATCTCGGCCCGGATTTCACCGGCCTGCCAGCGCCCTGCGTCGCCGACCGCTGCCGCATCATCATCGACCGCCGCTTCCTGATCGAAGAGGAACTGTCGGAAGTAAAGCGCGAGGTCGCCGCGCTCCTGGAAAAGGTCAAGGCGCAAAGGCCCGGTTTCACCTATGAAATCCGCGACCTGTTCGAGGTGATCCCCAGCATGACCGACCGCGAGGCGCCGGTGGTGCGCTCGACCGCCGCCGCCATCGAGCGAGTGCTGGGCCGCGAGGCCGGCTATGTGGTCAGCCCCGGCACCTATGACCAGAAGCATATCGACCGCATCGGCAAGCTGAAGAACTGCATCGCCTACGGGCCGGGCGTGCTGGACCTGGCGCATCAGCCCGACGAATGGGTCGGCGTGCAGGATATGCAGGATTCCGCTCGTGTCATGGCCCTGGTGCTCGACGACATCCTGCACGGCGCATCGGGGGATTCCCCCGGCCGGCCGCCTGTGGCATGATCGCGCGAAACAACCGAGCAGCCCATGACCCAACGCCTGTCGATCAGCGCCCTCATCTTCTTTATCGTGATGATCCTCCTGGGCGTCTATTTCGCCTATGCGGCGGTGCAGGGCCCCTCGGGCATCCTGCGACGGGTGCAGTTGCAGGCCGAGACGCAGGAACTGATCCAGCAGCGCGACAGGCTGCAGGCCGAGGTCGACCGCATGCGCAACCTGACCCGGCGGCTGTCGGACGAATATCTGGACCTCGACCTTCTGGACGAACGCGCCCGCGACGTGCTGGGCCTGGTGCGCGCGGACGAAATCATCATCCGCTGAGCCTTTCTCGGCTCGTCCCGAATTTCACCGCTCCCCAAATACTCATGCGACCGCGCCGCCGGGCGCCGCGCCCGCGTCTGAGGCGCCCGATCCCCGGTGCCGCCGGCATTGCCCGTGCAAGCGGCTTTTCGCATCAGCCCTCTGGACGGATGCACGAGTCCGGTTTACTTCCCCCGAAAGCTTCGCCTAGAATTAGTTTAACGCTGAACTATCCCCGCCCCGAGGAGGAGGCCCATGGTCAGAAAGCCCGCAGCCAAGCAAAGCACGCCCAACGTGTCCAAGGATGAGCTGCTCAAATACTACCGCGACATGCTGCTTATCCGGCGATTCGAGGAAAAGGCCGGCCAGCTTTACGGCATGGGCCTGATCGGCGGCTTCTGCCACCTCTACATCGGGCAGGAAGCCGTGGTCGTCGGCCTGGAATCCATCGCCAAGGAAGGTGACAAGCGCATCACCAGCTATCGCGACCACGGCCACATGCTGGCCTGCGGCATGGAAGCCCGCGGCGTGATGGCCGAGCTGACCGGACGGATCGGCGGCTATTCCAAGGGCAAGGGCGGCTCGATGCACATGTTCAGCCGCGAGAAGCATTTCTACGGCGGCCATGGCATCGTCGCGGCCCAGGTGCCGCTGGGCGCCGGCCTGGCCTTTGCCGACAAGTATCTGGGCAACGACAACGTCACCTTCGTCTATTTCGGCGACGGCGCCTCGAACCAGGGCCAGGTCTACGAGACCTACAACATGGCCGAGCTGTGGGAACTGCCGGTCGTCTTCGTCATCGAGAACAACCAGTATGCCATGGGCACCTCGATGAAGCGCTCGACCAAATCGACCACGCTTTTCGGCCGCGGCGAAAGCTTCGGCATCAAGGGCGAACAGGTCGACGGCATGGACGTGCTGGCTGTCAGGGCCGCGGGCGAAAAGGCCGTGGCGCATTGCCGCGCCGGCAAGGGGCCATACATCCTGGAAGTCATGACCTATCGCTATCGCGGCCACTCGATGTCCGACCCGGCGAAATACCGCACCCGCGAGGAAGTGCAGAAGATGCGCGACGAACGCGACGCCATCGAACATGTGCGCGAGTTGCTGTTGCAGGGCCAGCACGCCTCCGAAGAGGATCTGAAGGCCATCGACAAGGAGATCAAGGATATCGTGAACGACTCCGCCGAGTTCGCCAAGGAAAGCCCCGAGCCGCCGCTGGAAGAGCTGTGGACCGACATCTATGCCAAAGAAGTGCCGCAGGGCGGCGCCGAAGCGAACGCCTGAGGGGAGGGAACCATGGCAACCGAAATCCTGATGCCCGCCCTGTCGCCGACCATGGAGGAAGGCACGCTGGCCAAATGGCTGGTCAAGGAAGGCGATAACGTGAAATCCGGCGACATCATCGCCGAAATCGAAACCGACAAGGCCACGATGGAGTTCGAGGCCGTCGACGAGGGCATCCTCGGCAAGATCCTGATCGCCGAGGGCAGCCAGGGGGTCAAGGTCAACACCCCCATCGCGGTGCTGGTCGAGGAAGGCGAATCCGTCGATGCCGCCCCGGCGCCCAAGGCCGAGGCCGCACCCGCCGAGGCCAGGGCAGAGGCCCCGGCCGCTCCGGCGCAGGCCGCCGCGCCTGCCCCCGCCCCGGTCGCGGACCTCTCGCCCGACTGGCCGGAAGGCACGCCGATGAAGACCATGACCGTGCGCGAAGCCCTGCGCGAGGCCATGGAAGAGGAAATGAACCGCGACGAGACCGTCTTCCTGATGGGCGAGGAAGTCGGCGAATACCAGGGTGCCTACAAGATCAGCCAGGGCCTCCTGGACAAGTTCGGCCCGCGCCGCGTGGTCGATACGCCGATCTCGGAAATCGGCTTTGCCGGCATCGGCACCGGCGCCGCCATGGCCGGGCTGCGCCCCATCGTCGAGTTCATGACCTTCAACTTCGCCATGCAGGCCATCGACCACATCATCAACTCGGCCGCCAAGACGCTTTACATGTCCGGCGGCCAGATGGGCTGCCCCATCGTCTTCCGCGGTCCGAACGGCGCCGCCGCCCGCGTGGCGGCCCAGCACAGCCAGGACTACGCCGCCTGGTATGCCCAGATCCCCGGCCTCAAGGTGGTGATGCCCTATTCGGCCGCCGATGCGAAGGGCCTGCTGAAACAGGCGATCCGCGACCCGAACCCGGTAATCTTCCTGGAGAACGAGATCCTCTACGGCCGCAGCTTCGAGGTGCCGGATCTCGAGGATTTCACCATCCCCTTCGGCAAGGCCAGGATCGTGCGCCCCGGCAAGGACGTGACGCTGGTCAGCTTCGGCATCGGCATGGCCCACGCGCTGGAAGCGGCCGAGAAGCTGGCCGCCGAGGGCATCGAGGCCGAGGTGATCGACCTGCGTACCCTGCGCCCCATCGATTACGGCACGCTGATCGAATCGGTAAAGCGCACCAACCGCTGCGTCACGGTGGAAGAGGGCTTCCCGGTCGCCTCGATCGGCAACCACCTCTCGGCCTATATCATGGAGAACGCCTTCGACTATCTCGACGCGCCGGTGATCAACTGCACCGGCAAGGACGTGCCCATGCCCTATGCCGCGAACCTTGAAAAGCACGCGCTGATCACCGCCGACGAGGTGGTGGCGGCGGTCAAGAAAGTCACCTACCGCTAAGGAGCGAGCGAGATGCCGACAGAAATCCTGATGCCCGCGCTTTCTCCGACCATGGAAGAGGGCACGCTGGCCAAATGGCTGGTGAAAGAGGGCGACGAGGTCAAATCCGGCGACATCCTGGCCGAGATCGAGACCGACAAGGCCACGATGGAATTCGAGGCCGTGGACGAAGGCAAGCTGGGCAAGATCCTGATCGCCGAGGGCACGGCGGGGGTCAAGGTCAACACCCCCATCGCCGTGCTGCTGGAAGAAGGCGAATCCGCCGACGACATCGGCGCGGCGCCGGCGCCCAAACCCGAAGCCAAGGCCGAGGCCGATGCCCCGAAGGCCGAGGCCGCCGCGGCACCGGCGGCAGCCGCAGCCCCTGCCCCGGCCGCGCCGAAATCGGCCGATGGCGGGCGCATCTTCGCCTCGCCGCTGGCCCGGCGCATCGCGGCCGAAAAGGGCATCGACCTCGCCTCGGTCGCCGGCTCGGGTCCGCATGGCCGCATCGTCAAGGCGGATGTCGAGGGCGCCAAGCCCGGCGCGGCCAAGCCCGCCGCCGAGGCTCCGAAAGCCGCCCCTGCCCCGGCGGCCGCCGCACCCGCCGGCCCCTCCGCGGAAACCATCCTCAAGATGTATGCCGACCGCGAGACCGAAGAAGTGGCGCTGGACGGCATGCGCCGCACCATCGCCGCACGCCTGTCGGAAGCCAAGCAGACCATCCCGCATTTCTACCTGCGCCGGTCCGCAAAGCTCGACGAGTTGATGAAGTTCCGCGCCATGCTGAACAAGCAGCTGGAATCACGCGGCGTGAAGCTGTCGGTCAATGACTTCATCATCAAGGCCTGCGCGCTGGCACTGCAAGAGGTGCCGGATGCCAACGCGGTCTGGGCCGGCGACCGCATCCTCAAGCTTAAGCCTTCGGACGTGGCCGTCGCCGTGGCGATCGAGGGCGGGCTCTTCACCCCGGTGCTCAAGGACGCGCAGCAAAAGACCCTGTCGGCGCTGTCCGCCGAGATGAAGGACCTGGCCAACCGCGCCAAGACCAAGAAGCTGGCGCCGCATGAATACCAGGGCGGCAGCTTCGCTATCTCGAACCTCGGCATGTTCGGGATCGAGAACTTCGACGCGGTGATCAACCCGCCGCATGGCGCGATCCTTGCCGTCGGCGCCGGCATCCAGACCCCGGTGGTCGAGAATGGCGAGGTGGTGGTCCGCAACGTCATGTCGATGACACTCTCGGTCGACCACCGCGTGATCGACGGCGCGCTTGGCGCCCGGTTGCTGGAAGCCATCGTCAAGCACCTGGAAAACCCCATGGGCATGCTGGCCTGATCGCCGGCAAGGACGGACGGACAAGGGGGCCTTCGCGGCCCCCTTTTTTTCGTTTTCCAAATACCCCGCGGGGGTCCGGGGGCGCGAAGCCCCCGGTGCGGCCTCACTCGCCCGCCGCCTCCGGTGCCGCATTCAGCCCGATCCGCCGCCGCAGCCAGCGCGCCACCCGCACCTGCCCGCCATGGATGACCGAGAACAGCGAGGGCACGAACAGCAGCGACAGCAGCGTGGACAGCAGCAGCCCGCCGATCACCGCGATGGCCATGGGCGAGCTGAACTCGGCCCCCTCGCCCGTGCCAAGCGCCGAGGGCACCATGCCCGCGGTCATGGCGATGGTGGTCATCACGATGGGCCGGGCGCGCTTGTGCACCGCATCCAGGATCGCCGCCCGCTTTTCGGTGCCCTGATCCATGGAACTGACCGCGAATTCCACCAGCATGATGGCGTTCTTGGTCACGATCCCCATCAGCATCAGGAAGCCGATCACCACCGCCATGCTGATCGAGTTGCCGGTCAGGAACAGCGCCAGGATCGCGCCGCCGATGGCCAGCGGCAGCGACATCAGGATCGAGACCGGGGTGACGAAATTGTGGAACAAGAGCACCAGCACCACATAGGTCAGGAGCACGCCCGAGATCATCGCCACGGTGAAGGCCTGGAACACCTCGGCCATGATCTCGGCATCGCCCGAGGCCTGGATCTCTGTCCCCGCCGGCAGTTCCACCTGGCCCTGCAAGGCCGTCACCTGCGCGTTCACCGGCCCCAGCAGCGCACCGCCCGCCAGATTCGCCGATACCGTGGTGCGATAGCGCCGGTCATAGCGGCCGATCTCGGTCGCCCCGGCCGAGATCGACACATCCGCCACCACCTCCAGCGGCACCTGCCCGGCCGAGCTTGGCACCCGCAGGTTGCGCACCGTCATCAGGTCGCGCCGGGCGGATTCGTCCAGCCGCACCATGATCGGGATCTGCTTGTCGCCGGTATTGAACTTGGCAAGGTTCGATTCCGTGTCGCCCAGCGTCGCCACCCGCAGCGTCGTCGCCAGCGCGCTTGCGGTCACGCCAAGCTGGGCCGCGACCTCGGGCCGGGGATGGATCTGGATCTCGGGGCGCTGCAGGCTGGCCGAGGATGTCACCCCCTCCAGCGTGGGCAGCGTCTTCATCGCCGCCATCAGCCGCTCGGCCGCATCGGCCGCGCCCTCCTCGCTGTCGCCCAGGACCGAGATCGACAGATCGGCATTGCCCTCCTCATTCTGGAAATTGATCCGCATGTCGGGGATCTGCGACAGGTCGCGCTTCAATTCATCCTCGATCACGAAGCTGGACCGCTCGCGCTCTTCCTTGGGGCCGTAATTGACCATCAGCTTGGCTTTGGTCACGTCGTCCTCGCCGCCATTGACGAAGACCGAGCGCACCTCGGGCACCGCCTTGATGCGCTGCGAGATCATCCGCGCCGCCGCCTCGGTTTCGGAAACCGTCGCGCCGGGCGGCAGTTCGATGCTGATCTGGCTGCGGCCGACATCCGAGGCCGGGATGAACTCGGTCGGCAGCAGCGTGGCGGAATAGATCGAGCCGGCAAAGACCCCCAGCCCCATCAGCAGCGTCAGGCCGCGATGGCGCAGCGTCCAGGCCAGAACCGCCATCAGGTTGCGCAGCACCGGCCCGTCGCGCTCTTCGGGCAGGCGGGTGTTGTCGCGCAGGAAATAGGCCGCCAGCATCGGCGTGATCAGCCGCGCCACCAGCAACGAGAACAGGACCGAGACCGCGACGGTCAGCCCGAACTGCTTGAAATACTGCCCCGGAATCCCGCCCATGAAGCTGACCGGAGCAAACACCGCCACGATGGAAAAGCTGATGGCGATGACGGTCAGGCCGATCTCGTTCGCGGCCTCCATGCTGGCCTCGTAGGCCGGAACGCCCATGTTGATGTGCCGGACGATATTCTCGATCTCGACGATGGCGTCGTCGACCAGGATGCCGGTGACCAGCGTGATGGCAAGAAGGCTGATGCCGTTCAGCGTGAAGCCCAGCCAGTGCATGACGAAGAAGGTCGGGATGATCGACAGGGGCAGCGCCACGGCGGCGATCAGGGTCGCACGCCAGTTCCTCAGGAACAGGAACACCACCACCACCGCCAGCGCCGCGCCCTCGTAGAGCGTCTCCATGGTCGAGTGATAGCTGCCCGAGGTATAGGTCGTCGCATCGTCGATCAGGGTGATCCGGGTGCCGGGATTGCGCGCCTCGATCTCGGCGATGCGGGCCTTGGCGCCGTCGCCCGCCTCCAGGTCGGATTCGCCGCTGGCGCGGAAGACGCCGAAGGCCACCACCGGCTGGCCGTCGAGCAGCGCGAACTTGCGTTCCTCGCTGGCGCCGTCGGTCACGCTGCCCAACTGGTCCAGCCGCACCGTGCGCCCGCCGCCGATCAGGATCGGCGTCGCACCCAGCCGGGCCACGTCGCCCGCCGATCCCAGCGCGCGGATGGAATATTCCGTGCCGGCCAGATCGCCGCGCCCGCCGCCCATGTCGATGTTCTTGGCCCGAAGCTGGTCCGAGATTTCGGCCGCCGTCAGCCCGAAGGCCATGATGCGGTCGGGGTCCAGCTCGACATTGATCTGCCGGTCGGCACCGCCGATGCGGGTGATGCTGGCCACGCCCGGCACTGTGGACAGGTCGCGCGACACCACGTCGTCGACGAAATCCGACAGCCCCTCGATGCTCATGCCGGGGTTGCTGACGGCATAGGTCAGGATCGCCATGCCGCTGACATCGATGCGGTGGATCAGCGGTTCGACGATGGATTCGGGCAGGTCGGCGCGGACATTGGCCACCGCGTCCTTCACGTCGTTCACGGCGCGGTCGGTATCGGTCTCCAGCTCGAACTCGACATAGATCCGCGCCGAACTGTCGGTCGCAGACGAGGTGATGTGCCGGACGCCGGTGATCGAGGCGATGGAATCCTCGATCGGCTGGATCACCTGCCGGGTCAACTCGCTGGGCGCGGCGCCGGGCTGGCTGACCACCACGCTGACCAGCGGCAGGTCGATGTTCGGCATGGCCGTGACCGCCAGCCGGCTGAAGCTGTAGAACCCCATCAGCATCAGCACGAGGAAGATCGCGATGGGCGGCACCGGATGGCGTATGGACCAGGCCGAGAAGTTCATGGCGCCGCCCGCACCTGGTCGCCGCTGCGGAAGAAGGCACCGGCGCGGGCCACGACCGTCTCGCCCGGGGCCAGCCCGTCGAGGATCTCGCGGCGGCCCTGCCAGACAAGCCCGCCGCGGACCTCGCGCGTCTCGATCTGGCCGTCCTTGACCACCTGTACCCGCTCGCCCGAGGCATCGGCAAGGATGGCCGAGGCGGGCACGGTCACCGCCTCGCGGCGGTCGGTGATGATCCATCCGCTGGCGAAAAGCCCCGGCCGCAAGCGCGGGTCGGGGTCCAGCGCGATTCGCGCCGGGCCAAGCCGCGTGACCGGGTCGACGGCGGCCGGCACCAGCCGCAGCTTGCCCTGGACGCGACCAAGGCCGGCGACCTGGATTTCGGCAGCATCGCCGGCTTTCAGCTGGCTCAGCGCGGTTTCGATCACATCGGCCTCAAGCTCGACCTCGCCGCCGGCAATCAGGGTGAACAGCGGCTCGCCGCCACTGCCGGGAATGGCACCCAGCCGGGCGGTCCGCGCCACGACCACGCCGTTGACCGGCGCCGTGACGCTGGCATGGCCCAGGTTCAGTTGCGCGATGCGCCGCGCCGCCGCAGCCTGCGCAAGCGCGGCCCGCGCCACCCCCAGCCCGTCCGAGGCCGAGGCCGCCGCCGCCCGCGCCGAAGCCTCGGCCGCGATGGCCTGGTCCAGCACCGCCTGGCTGGCATTGCCGCTTTGCCGCAGGCTGCGGGTGCGCTCCAACGTCGCCACCGCCTGCGTCAGGCTGGCCTCGGCGCTGGCGATCTGGCTTTCGGCCTGACTGATTCCCGCCTCGGCGCGCTGATATTCGGCCTCGGCCTGAGCCAGTTGCGCCGACAGCACATCCTCGGACAGCCGCGCCAGCACCGCGCCGGCCTCGACGCGGTCGCCGACCTCGGCCTCGAGCCGGGTGATCTCGTGACCCGAGACCAGGGCATGGACCTGCACCTCCTGCCGGGCGACCAGAGAGCCCGAGACCGGCACGCGCGCCTCGATCCAGCCGCGCTCGGCATCGGCCAGCGTCACCACGGGCAATTCGGCTTGCTCGACTGCGCCTGCCGTCTCGGCCATGGCGGCCAGACCCGATCCCGACAGGGACAAGGCAAGCGCCAGAATCGCGATCCGGGTGATCCGGCAGGTTGCCGTCATCGTCCCCTCCAAACCAATCTGCGGCGCAACATAATGGCGCCAGTCGCCGGCAACAATGCCAGCCGGGTTTCAGAAGGAAACGCTGACGCCGGGTAGGTTCAACTCGCCGATCAGCTCACGCAGTTCCTGGCGGGCGGCGATATTCGACATGCTGAGCTGTTCCGTGCCGATATCCTTGAGGTCCAGGAGCGTCAATCCGCGCGGAAACAGCTCGCGAAAGATCACCCGCTCGGAAAAACCGGGCGCGACGCGAAAGCCGATGCGCTTGGACAGCGTGGTCAATGCGCCGCCGACCTTGCGCTTGTTGTGCATCGCCTGCGTGCCCAGCCGGTTGCGCAGCACCAGCCAGTCGATCGGCCCGGCACCGGCCTCGCCGCGCAACTGGCGGGCGGACCAGACCATCTCGGCATAGATCGAGGGGCCGAGGATCCTGCCCTCGGGCGACATGCGGGCCAAGAGGTCGAAATCGACGAAACTGTCGTTCATCGGCGTGATCAGCGTGTCGGCCAGCGTATGCGCCATCTGGCTGAGCCGCGTATGCGAGCCGGGGCAGTCCAGCAGGATGAAATCGCATTCCCGGTCCAGCGCGTCCACCGCCTGCGACAAGGGGTCGGGGCCGCCGGGGCTTTCGGGCTCCAGATGCCCCAGCAGCGGCGTCGGCAGGTCCAGCCCCTCGCGTTGGGCAAAGGCGGCGCGGTTCTCCAGATAACGGCCGAAGCTGCGCTGGCGCACGTCCAGGTCCAGCGCGCCGACCTTATGGCCCATGCGCGCCAGCGCGGTCGCCACATGCATCGAGGTCGTGGACTTGCCCGAACCGCCCTTTTCGTTCCCGACGACGATGATATGCGCCACGAATCCCCCTGCGATGCCCGCCCGCGTCGCGCCGGACCATAGGCCGCGCCCGCCACGATGAAAAGCGCCGAGACCGGCCGAATCGCAACGGGGGGCGTGCTTTTCGCGACGGAACGCCGCCGCCCGTCCGGCTGCTCAACCTTTTGTTCCGGCTTCATTCTTTCATCACGACGGGACGAGTCGATATTTATCTTGTAAAACACGATCAAACATGTCGTTATATAGCCATGCCGGAGCCCCCGGCCGGATCAGCCAAGGGAAGGAGCCAGAGATGACCATGTTGAACCATCTGACGGCCTTTGCCGGTCGCACGCGGCGGATCAACCCTGCCCCGCCCCGCTATGCCGTCAGCCTGATCGACCGGCGCACCGGCAAGCCGCATCGCATTTCCGACATTCCGCTGCGGCTGATCACCTGCGAACCCTTCGAGACAGCACGCGAATTGATGCGCGACCGCGATCCGGCGCGCTGGGACACCGCCATCTTTCGCCTCGACCGGAAAGGAACGATCCAATGATCCGCGCCATCTTCTCCAAGCCGAGCTGCGACTATGCCACCATCGCGCTGTCGCCCTATCAAAGCGCGCAAGGCCCGGTATTGCGCGAATATCACGACGGCCGGGTGGTGATCGATACCGGCCGGGGCCAGTTGGCCGGCCATGCCCTGAACCGCAGCCCCGGCATGCCGGTCTGGATGCCGCTGTTCGGCCTGGCCTATTGAGCCTGCAATCCGGCGCGGCCCGACCTGTCGCGACCGCGCCGCCTCCGGGCCGCCCACCGCCCGCCGCAACGAAAAACGCCGCCCTTCGGGGCGGCGTTCGTATTTCCGGCAGGCGACTGGATCAAAAACCCAGGCCGGCGTATTTGTTCTTGAACTTCGACACGCGGCCGCCGGTGTCCATCAGCTTGGCCGAGCCGCCGGTCCAGGCGGGATGCGAGTTCGGATCGATGTCCAGCGACATGGTGTCGCCTTCCTTGCCCCAGGTCGAACGCACCTGATAGGTGGTGCCGTCGGTCATCTTGACCTCGATCAGGTGGTAATCGGGATGGATGTCTGCTTTCATGGCGCGTCTCCTCAGGCCTTGGCGTCGGCTTTGGGCTTGTAGTTGCTGACCTCGGCGATCCGGGCCGACTTGCCGCGGCGATCGCGCAGGTAATACAGCTTGGCGCGGCGAACGCGGCCACGGCGCACGACGGTGATCGAGTCGATGTTGGTCGAATAGAGCGGGAAGACGCGCTCGACGCCCTCGCCGAACGAGATCTTGCGCACGGTGAACGAGGCGCCGATGCCGCCGCCCTTGCGCGAAATGACCACGCCTTCGTACATCTGCACGCGGGTACGGGTGCCTTCGGTCACCTTGTAGCCGACGCGCACGGTGTCGCCGGCCTTGAAATCGGGGATGTCCTTGCCGAGCGCGGCGATCTGCTCGGCTTCCAACTGGGCGATCAGGTTCATCGCTTTGGTTCCTCTTGATGCTCGCGGTAGTCCCGCGATTGGTCTGATGCGCCCGAGAGCTGTCGGTCCTTTGCCGGGTCCATATGGGCTTGCCCATATGCCCGCCACAGGTCGGGGCGGCGTTCCTTGGTCAGCCTTTCGGCCATGTCGCGCCGCCAGCTGGCAATAGCCGCGTGATTGCCGGACAAAAGCACTTCCGGGATCGCGCGGCCTTCCCAAAGGGCGGGCTTCGTATACTGCGGATGTTCCAGCAGGCCGCCATGGTCCGGGGAAAAGGATTCCTCGGCCAGAGAGTCCTGATTCCCCAGCACGCGCGGTATAAGGCGAACCGTCGCGTCGATCAAGACCTGAGCCGCCAGTTCCCCGCCGGTCAGGACATAATCGCCGATGCTGATCTCTTCGACGCCATGGGCGTCCAGCACGCGCTGGTCCACGCCCTCGAACCGGCCGCAGATCAGCGTCATGCCGGGGCCCCGCGCCAACTCCCTGGCCCGGCCTTGGGTGAAAGGCTTGCCGCGCGGCGAAAGATAGATCACCGGCAAATCGCCGCCCGCCTCGCGCAGCGCCGCATCCATCACGTCGGGACGGATCACCATGCCGGCGCCGCCGCCGGCGGGCGTGTCGTCGACGTTGCGATGCTTGCCGATGCCAAAGGGGCGCAGGTCGATGCTGCGCAGGTTCCACAGCCCCTCGGCCAGCGCCCTTCCCGTCAAGGAAAGGCCCAGAACCCCCGGAAAAGCCTCGGGGAAAAGCGTGACGACCTGTGCGGTCCAGGCGCCCTTGACCTGCGGCTCGGCCATGAGGTCGCGCGGCTGCGTGCTGGCGCGGATGGACAGCCGGCCGTGGGATTTCGGAGCCTCGCTCATTCCTGCTCTTCCGGCGGGTCGGCGACGATGCGGCCGGCGGCCAGATCGACCGTGGGCACGAAGGCGCGGGTAAAGGGCAAGAGCAGCACCTGCCGGCGACCGGGTCCGAATATCTCCAGGATGTCGCCGGCGCCATGGTCGTAGATCGCGCGGACCTTGCCGAGAAGCGCCCCGCCGGTGTCATAGACCGACAGGCCGATCAGGTCGGCATGATAGAATTCGTCGTCCGGCAGGGCCGGAAGCTTGTCGCGGTCGGCCCAAAGCGTCACGCCCTTCAGCGCCTCGGCCTGTTCGCGCGTCTCGACGCCCGATAGCCGGGCGCCAAGCCCGCCCGTCACCGGCCGCGTCAGGCGGATGGTGAACGAGCGGTTTCCGTCTTCGGTGTAAAGCGGGGAATATCCGGCAATATCGTTTGGTTGCGAGGTAAAGCTCTTCAGCCTCACCTCGCCCCGGACGCCGAAGGCGCCCGCGATCGCACCGACACAGACCCGCTCGGTCATTATTCCGAAGCGGCTTCTTCGGCCGGGGCGTTGGCGGCGGCCTCACGGGCGGCACGCTTCTCGGCGCGCTCTTTCGCGGCCTTGCCGGGTTCGCCTTTCTTCAGGTTCTTGCGCTCGGCCTTCTCCTTGACGCCGGCGGCTTCCAGGAAGCGGGCGACGCGGTCGGTCGGCTGCGCGCCCTGGCCCAGCCAGTACTGCACGCGCTCGAGGTTCATCTTGATGCGATCCTCGGAATCCTTCGGCAGCAGCGGGTTGTAGGTGCCCAGCTTCTCGATGAAGCGGCCGTCGCGCGGCATGCGCGAATCGGACGCGACGATGGCGTAATGGGGGCGTTTCTTCGAGCCACCACGGGCCAGGCGGATTTTCATTGCCATTGGGTTTTCTCCTTTGAAATGGCGTGATTGCGGCGGGGCGATGCCCTGCCTACGATTGGAAGGTCTCGTGATGCCGGATCACTTCGGCGATCACGAAGTTCAGGAATTTGCGCGCGAATTCCGGGTCCAGATCGGCCTCGCGCGCGAGGCGTTCCAGCCGCTCGATCTGCTGCGCCTCGCGGGCGGGATCGGACGGAGGAAGGTCGTGTTCGGCCTTCAGGCGGCCGACGGATTGGGTGTGCTTGAAGCGTTCGGCCAGCGTATAGACCAGGATCGCATCCAGCCGGTCGATGCTGGCGCGATGCTCCTTGAGCAGGGCAGCGGCGCGGGCGGTCGGGTCACTCATCGGGGTCTCCGCTGGCTGGAATTCTGGCTGCACGGGGCATGGGTGGTCGCTCATGCGGCAGCCCCCATGGGATGGCGATAGACGAGGCAGGGCTCCTTGCCGGGATGCGCGGCATCCGGGTCGCGCTGCGCGCCCAGCCTTTCGGCCAGCGCGGCCGAGCGGGTATTGCCGGGCAGGATGTAGCTGACGGCATTGGTCCAGCCCAGTTCGCGGGCGGCGAAGTCGCGGGTGGCCAGCGCCGCCTCATGGGCGATGCCCCTGCCCTCGGCCTCGGCGGTCCACAGCGTCCAGCCCAGCTCATGCTCGGGCCAGCCATCCGGAAACCAGGGGCCGACCGAGCCGAGCGGCGCGCCGCTGTCGCGATCCGTCACGACAAAGGAACCAAAGCCGCGCAGCACCCAATGCCCGACGATATGGCCGAAGGCGCGCCAGGCCTGTCCCGGCTCGACCATCGGGCCGCCGATCCAGCGCGCCCGCTCGCTGGTCGCGAAATCGCGCCATGCCGGCCAGTCGCTGGCCTGCGGCGCGCGCAGGACCAGACGCTCGGTCGCAATCAGCGGAGTGTCGGCAAGCCGGATCATGCGCTCACTTCTTTCCGAACAGGCCCGAGAGCCCGCCGGGCAGGTTCATGCCGCCCAACTGACCGCCCAGCCCCTTGGGGTCCTGCAGCATCTTGGTCGCCTCGGCCATCTTTTCGGGATCGACATTGCCCATGTCGGGCAGCCCGCCGCCCTTGCCGGTCATGGCGCGCATGGCTTGCTTCAGCAGCCCGCCCTTGCCCATCTTGCCCAGCTTCTTCATCGTGTCGGCCATCTGCTTCTGCATCTTCAGAAGCTTGTTCAGCTCGGACACTTCCATGCCGGCGCCGGCCGCGATGCGCTTCTTGCGGCTGGCCTGCAGCAGGTCGGGATTGGCGCGTTCCTTTTTCGTCATCGAGTTGATCAGCGCGATCTGGCGCTTGATCGCCTTGTCGTCGAAGCCGGCGGCCTCGGCCTGCTTGGCCATCTTGCCCATGCCGGGCATCATGCCCATGATCGACTGCATGCCGCCCATCTTGAGCATCTGCTCAAGCTGGCCCCGCAGGTCGTTCATGTTGAACATGCCCTTCTGGAAGCGCTTCATCATGCGCTCGGCCTGCTCGACCTCCAGCACCTCCTGCGCCTTCTCGACCAGGGCCACGATGTCGCCCATGCCGAGGATGCGGCCGGCGATGCGCTGCGCGTCGAAGGCCTCCAGCGCATCCATCTTTTCGCCCAGGCCCACGAAGCGGATCGGCTTGCCGGTGACGGCGCGCATCGACAGCGCCGCACCGCCGCGGCCGTCGCCGTCCATCCGGGTCAGCACCACGCCCGAGATGCCGACCTTGCCGTCGAACTCGGCCGCGACGTTCACCGCGTCCTGGCCGGTCAACCCGTCGACGACCAGCAGCGTCTCGCGCGGGCTGGCCACGTCGCGGACCGCCTGCACCTCGTCCATCAGCACTTCGTCGATATGCAGCCGGCCGGCGGTGTCGAGCATATAGACGTCATAGCCGCCCAGCGTCGCCTGCTGCTTGGCGCGTTTCGCGATCTGCACCGCATTCTCGCCCGGCACGATGGGCAGGGTATCGACGCCGATCTGCTGGCCCAGGATCGCCAGCTGCTCCATGGCGGCCGGGCGGTTGGTGTCCAGCGACGCCATCAGCACCCGCTTCTTCTCGCGGTCCTTGAGGCGCTTGGCCAGCTTCGCCGTGGTGGTGGTCTTGCCCGAGCCCTGCAGACCGACCATCAGGATCGGCGCAGGCGGGTTGTCGATGCGCAGCGCATCGGGCGCACCCTCGCCCTGCAGGACCTTGATCAGCTCGTCATGGACGATCTTCACGACCTGCTGGCCGGGGGTGATCGACTTGGTGACGGCGGCGCCCGTGGCCTTCTGCGTCACCGCCTTGACGAAATTGCGCGCGACGGGCAGCGAGACATCGGCCTCGAGCAGCGCGACGCGCACCTCGCGCATGGCGGCGGCGACGTCGTCCTCGGACAGCGCGCCCTGCTTGGTCAGCCGGTCGAAGACGCCGCCAAGGCGGTCGGACAGGTTTTCAAACATCGGCGGCCCTCCAATGGTTGCCGTTGCCCGGATGGGCGCGAATAAACAGTAACGCCCCCGTGGGCGCAACGCGCTGACGGGGGGCGATCCCCGGCAAGGTGCGGGGACCGGAAGGGCAGACCTTCCGGGAATCCGGGCGTGGATAGGCCGGACGGCCGCCAAAGTCAAGCGCGGGCCGGTTGACCCTGCCCCGGCTTTGGTGAAAACCTCGCGCCCGGAGGACCGAACCATGACCCATCCCATCAGCCGCTTTCCCGTGCCCTCGCTGGACGAAATGCCCGAGGACATCGCCCTGCGCATCCGCAAGGTGGCCGAGAAATCGGGATTCGTCCCGAACGTCTTCCTGGCCTTAGCACATCGCCCGGACGAATTCCGCGCCTTCTTCGCCTATCACGACGCGCTGATGGAGCGCGAGGGCGGGCTGAGCAAGGCCGAGCGCGAGCTGATCGTGGTCGCCACCTCGGGTCTGAACCAGTGCCAGTATTGCGTGGTGGCGCATGGCGCGATCCTGCGCATCCGGGCCAGGAACGCCTTCATCGCCGATCAGGTGGCGGTGAACTGGCGCAAGGCCGACCTGAGCGCGCGCGAACGCGCCATGCTGGCCTATGCCGAAAAGGTGGCGCTGAACGCGCAAGAGATCGGCGATGCGGATCACCAGGCGCTGCACGAGGCCGGATTCAGCCAGGACGAGATCTGGGACATCGGCGCCATCGCCGCCTTCTTCGGCATGTCGAACCGACTGGTGAATGCCGGCGACATCCGGCCGAACGACGAATTCTACATGCTGGGCCGCAACTGATGGCCGAGCTTTCCGCCGTGCCCGAGGCGCGCCGCGAGGCGCTGCAAGGCCATGCGGCGATGCTGCTGTTCTCGGCGGCGATCGCCGGCTCGTTTTCGCTGGGCGCGCGGGCGGCGAACCTGATCGACCCCGCGGCGATCTCGGCGGCCCGCTTCGCCATCGCCGCGGGCGTCGTCGGCGGCATCGCCATGGCCGGCCCCGGCATCCCGCGCGCAAGCTTTCGTGCACCCTGGCGCTACCTGCTGCTCGGCGGACTCTTCGCCGCCTATTTCGTGCTGATGTTCGAGGGGCTCAAGACCGCGCTGCCGGTCTCGGCGGCGGCAGTATTCACGCTCACGCCGCTGATGTCGGCGGGATTCGGCTGGCTCCTGATGCGGCAACGCATGACCGGGCGCATCGCCGGGGCGCTGGCGCTGGGGGCGGCGGGATCGCTCTGGGTGATCTTCCGCGGCGATGTCGCGGCGCTGATGCGGCTGGAATTCGGCCGCGGCGAGGCGATCTACCTGATCGGCTGCGCGGCCCATGCGCTCTACACGCCGATGGTGCGCCGGCTGAACCGGGGCGAGACACCGATCGTATCGACCTTCGCCACGCTCTGCGCCGGCGGGCTGATCCTGCTGGTCTGGGGCGGACAGGCGATCCTGCACACGGATTGGGCGCATCTGCCGGCCATCGTCTGGGTGACACTGCTCTATGTGGCGATCTTCGCCAGCGCATTGACCACGGCGCTGGTGCAATTCGCAACCATGCGCCTGCCCTCGTCCAAGGTGATGGCCTATACCTATCTGACGCCGGCCTGGGTCATCGGGCTGGAGGCCGCGCTGACCCATGGCATGCCGCCGCTGGCGGTGCTGCCTGGCGTGCTGGCGACCATCGCCGCGCTTCTGCTGCTGTTGAAGGACTAACGGCGCGGTTGCGCTTGGGGTATTTGCAAAACGGAAAGAACCGGGCGCCTCCCAGGTGCTTTCCGTTTCTTAAATACCCATCCGGCCTTGCCGCCGGATCAGGCGGCGGCCTCCTCGGGCTCGACCAGGGCCACGATGTCCATCATGATGCGGTTGAGCTCGAAATCCTTGGGCGTGTAGACGCGTGCCACGCCCATCTTCAGCAGCCTGGCCGCGTCCTCGTCGGGGATGATGCCGCCGACCACGACCGGGACATGTGCAAGGCCCGCGGCACGGATGCGCTCCATCAGTTCCTCGATCAGCGGCAGGTGGCTGCCCGAGAGGATCGACAGGCCGACGACATGGGCATTGTCCTCGGCGGCGCGGGCGACGATCTGCTCGGGGGTCAGGCGGATGCCCTCATAGGTGATGTCCATGCCGCAGTCCCGGGCGCGGAAGGCGATCTGCTCGGCGCCGTTGGAATGGCCGTCGAGGCCGGGCTTGCCGACCAGGAATTTCAGCCGCCGGCCCAAACGGCGGCTGACAGCGTCCACCGCCTCGCGGATCGGCTCCAGGCCCTCGGTGCGGTTCGAGGGACTGCTGGAGACGCCGGTCGGGCCGCGATATTCGCCATGGACCTGCCGCATCACCGCCGCCCATTCGCCGGTGGTGGCGCCGGCTTTGGCCGCGGCAATCGAGGGCGGCATCACGTTCCGTCCCGCCTGCGCGGCATCGCGCAACGCGGCGAGGGCGGCCTCGACGGCCGCCTCGTCGCGCGCCTCGCGCCAAGAGCGCAGCCGGGCGATCTGGTCCTGCTCGACCGCCGGGTCGACGACCATGATGCCGCCGTCGCCCGCGGTCAGCGGCGAGGGCTCGCCCTGCTGCCAGCGGTTGACGCCCACGACCACCGTTTCGTTCGCCTCGATGCGATTCAGCCGCTCGGCATTCGATTCGACCAGTCGCGACTTCATGTATTCGATGGCGGCGATGGCGCCGCCCATCTCGTCCAGCGTCGCCAGTTCCGCTCGGGCCCCGGATTTCAGTTCCTCGACCTTGGCGGCGATGACGGGGTTGCCGTCGAAGAGGTCGCCATATTCCAGCAGGTCCGTCTCGTAGGCGACGATCTGCTGCATGCGCAGCGACCATTGCTGGTCCCAGGGCCGCGGCAGGCCCAGGGCCTCGTTCCAGGCCGGCAGTTGCACGGCGCGGGCGCGGGCGTTCCTGGACAGCGTGACCGCCAGCATCTCCAGCAGGATGCGATAGACGTTGTTTTCCGGCTGCTGCTCGGTCAGGCCCAGGCTGTTCACCTGCACGCCATAGCGGAAGCGGCGGAATTTCTCTTCCTCGATTCCGTAGCGCTCGCGGCAGATCTCGTCCCACAGCTCAGTGAAGGCGCGCATCTTGCACAGCTCGGTCACGAAGCGGATACCGGCGTTCACGAAGAAGCTGATGCGGCCGACCATGGCCGGAAAGTCCTGCGGCTCGACCTTGTCCTTGAGGTCGTCCAGCACCGCGATGCCGGTGGCCAGCGCATAGGCCAGTTCCTGCTCGGGCGTCGCCCCCGCCTCTTGCAGGTGGTAGGAGCAGACGTTCATCGGGTTCCACTTCGGCAGATGCTTCGCCGTATAGGCCGCGACGTCGGTGATCATGCGCAGCGAGGGCTTGGGCGGGCAGATATAGGTCCCGCGCGACAGGTATTCCTTGATGATGTCGTTCTGCACCGTGCCTTGCAACCTGGCGATGTCGGCCCCCTGCTCCTCGGCCACGGCGATATAGAGCGACAAGAGCCAGGGCGCCGTCGCATTGATGGTCATCGAGGTGTTCATCTGTTCAAGCGGGATCCGGTCGAAGAGCATCCGCATGTCGCCCAGATGGCAGACCGGCACCCCGACCTTGCCGACCTCGCCCCGCGCCAGCACATGGTCGCTATCATAGCCGGTCTGGGTCGGCAGGTCGAAGGCCACCGACAGGCCGGTCTGCCCCTTGGCGAGGTTGCCCCGATAAAGTGCGTTGGATTTCTCGGCGGTCGAATGGCCCGCATAGGTGCGGAAAAGCCAGGGTTTGTCTTTCTCGGCCACGATTTGTCCTCGCAACAATATTACGACTGACAAACCGATAGCGTAACAATCATGCCCGGTCAATTCGCCGCATCGCAGAGAGGCCGCGAGGTGACGGCCGCGCGCCATTCATGGGCAATGCCCTGGAAACCAGCAGAACCGCCGGGGAAAGGCCGGCTGAGGCCCGGCAATGCATATGCAGCATTGGCGCAGGGCGGGACGAATGTTAGCCTTGGCGCAACCGACAAGGATACGGACCGTCCGCATGGCGCTGACCCGTCGCTCGACCCTTGCGATCCTGGCCGCGCTGGCCGCCGGACCGGCGGTGGCGCGGCAGGAACTGCTGGATCTGGCCTATTCGGACAGCTCGCCCCGCAACCTGCTGGACATCCACCTCCCGCGGGGCGACGGGCCGTTTCCCTGGCTGCTCGACCTGCATGGCGGCGGATTCCGCGCCGGCGACAAGCGGCTGCTGCCGGTGCCGCCGCAGCTTGGCGAAAGCGGCATCGCCGTGGTGCGGATGAATTACCGGCTGTCGAATCAGGCACGCTGGCCCGCGCAGGAGCAGGACGTTCTGGCCGCCGCGGCCTTTCTGAACCGCCACGGGCCGGATCTGGGCCTGGCGCCGGGCCGGATGGCCCTTGGCGGTCGTTCGGCCGGGGCGTTCATGGCTGTATCCGCGGCACTGACGCTGGTGCAGGACGGCAGGCCGCCGCGAGCGGTGGTCGATTTCTATGGGCCGATGGATTTCGGCAGCATGGATGCGGATATGGCGCGCATGGACGGCAAGCCGACGCGGCTGCCGGCCGATTCGCCGAAAAGCGCCGAATCGCTGCTGGTCGGCTATGCCGTGGGCCAACGCCGCGCCGAGGCGACGGCGCTGTCGCCCGTGGGCCGGCTGCGCGCCATGCGCCCCGGCACCGCCCTGCCGCCGCTGTTGATCCGGCATGGCGCGCGCGACCGCATCGTGCCCCCGGGACAGGCGCGCCGCCTGCGCGAGGCCTGGCAGGAGATCGACCCCGAGGCGCCGGTGGATTTTGCCCTGCTGCCGGATGAAGGTCATGGCAGCGCCGGCTTTGCCAGCACAAGGATGCGGGGGCAACTCGCCGCCTTCCTGGCGCGGCATCTGGCGGGATAGGCGGCGCTGCCGGCAAGCTTGCGCTGCATCGCGGCGCTCGCAAATCCGTTACGACAGATTATTACAATTTCTGCATCTGTAATATTGCAATGTTGCGCAAGCGATCTTACAACCGGCTCAGCAACCCGCGCTGATTCTGCGCTGCGGCGGAAACCCCGGGCGCAAGAAACGCGGCAAGAGAGGAATGTGACATGGCCCTGGATCAACCGACCCCGATCGCGCCCTATGACGCGCCGGAAAAGGATCTCTACGAGATCGGCGAGATGCCGCCTCTGGGCTATGTGCCCCAGCAGATGTACGCTTGGGCCATCCGCCGCGAACGCCATGGCGAGCCGGACAAGGCCATGCAGGTCGAGGTGGTCGAGACGCCGCCGATCGACAGCAACGAGGTGCTGGTCCTGGTGATGGCGGCGGGCGTCAACTACAACGGCATCTGGGCGGGCCTGGGCGTGCCGATCAGCCCCTTCGACGGCCACGGTGCGCCCTATCACATCGCCGGCTCGGACGCCTCGGGCATCGTCTGGGCGGTGGGCGACAAGGTCAAGAACTGGAAGGTCGGCGACGAGGTCGTCATCCATTGCAACCAGGACGACGGCAACGACGAGGAATGCAACGGCGGCGACCCGATGTATTCGCCCAGCCAGCGCATCTGGGGCTATGAGACGCCGGACGGCAGCTTTGCCCAGTTCACCCGCGTGCAGGCCCAGCAGCTGATGAAGCGCCCGCGCCACCTGACCTGGGAGGAATCGGCCTGCTACACGCTGACATTGGCCACCGCCTACCGGATGCTGTTCGGACACGAGCCGCATGAGCTGAAGCCGGGCATGAACGTGCTGGTCTGGGGCGCCTCGGGCGGGCTGGGCAGCTTTGCGATCCAGCTGATCAACGCGGCGGGCGCCAATGCCATCGGCGTCATCAGCGACGAGGACAAGCGCGAATTCGTCATGAGCCTGGGCGCCAAGGGCGTGATCAACCGCAAGGACTTCAAGTGCTGGGGGCAATTGCCCAGGGTGAACACCCCCGAATACAAGGAGTGGTTCACCGAGGCGCGCAAGTTCGGCAAGGCGATCTGGGACATCACCGGCAAGGGCGTGAATGTCGACATCGTCTTCGAGCACCCGGGCGAGGCCACCTTCCCCGTCTCGACGCTGGTCTGCAAGAAGGGCGGCATGGTGGTGATCTGCGCCGGCACCTCGGGCTTCAACTGCACCTTCGACGTGCGCTACATGTGGATGCACCAGAAGCGCCTGCAAGGCAGCCATTTCGCACATCTGAAACAGGCCAGCGCCGCCAACAAGCTGATGCTGGAACGCCGCATCGACCCCTGCATGTCCGAGGTCTTTCCCTGGGCCGAAATCCCGCAGGCGCATCTGAAGATGCTGCGCAACGAACACAAGCCCGGCAACATGGCGGTGCTGGTCCAGGCGCCGGTCACGGGCCTGCGCACCTTCGAGGACGCGCTGGAGGCGGGGCGCCGCTGACCCCGGCCCCGGCGCATGCGGACCGCCCGGCGCGAGGAGGCGCCGGGCGGTCTTTTTTGTCGCAGCACCGCCCGCTGCCTTGGGATCGGGCAGAAAAAGATCGCACTATCCGCTGATTTTCATGGATTTTCGCGGCCTTGGCCCCGACATTCCGCCAAAAACTGCGGCATTTTGCCCAAATATTGCTCTTTGCCCATTCAAACTGCCTGAACCTTGGGCTAAGGAGCCGTCCGACCCCAAGGGAAGGATTCCGCGACATGCCGCAGATCGATGACAAACTTGCCCCCATCTATGAGGAGGTGGTCCGCCGCAACGCAGGCGAGCCCGAGTTCCATCAGGCCGTGCGCGAGGTGCTGGAAAGCCTTGGCCGCGTCGTCGCCAAGCGCCCGGACTACCTTGAGGACGCGCTGATCGAACGCATCTGCGAACCCGAGCGCCAGATCATCTTCCGCGTGCCGTGGACCGACGACAAGGGCCGCGTGCAGATCAACCGCGGCTTCCGGGTGCAGTTCTCTTCGGCCATGGGCCCCTACAAGGGCGGGCTGCGCTTCCACCCGTCGGTGAACGTGGGCATCATCAAGTTCCTCGGCTTCGAGCAGATCTTCAAGAACGCGCTGACCGGCCTGCCCATCGGCGGCGGCAAGGGCGGCTCGGACTTCGATCCCAAGGGGCGCTCGGACGGCGAGATCATGCGCTTTTGCCAAAGCTTCATGACCGAGCTCTACCGTCACCTGGGCGAATATACCGACGTGCCCGCGGGCGACATCGGCGTCGGCGCGCGCGAGATCGGCTACATGTTCGGCCAATACAAGCGCCTGACCAACCGCTACGAGGCGGGCGTGCTGACCGGCAAGGGGCTGTTCTACGGCGGCTCGCTGGCCCGCAAGGAGGCCACCGGCTACGGCAACACCTATTTCACCCAGGCCATGCTCAAGACCGGCGGCACCGATTTCGACGGCAAGACGGTCGTGGTCTCGGGCTCGGGCAACGTCGCCATCTACACCATCGAGAAGGTGCAGGAATTCGGCGGCAAGGTCATCGCCTGCTCGGACAGCTCGGGCTATATCGTGGACGAGGCCGGCATCGACCTGGCGCTGGTCAAGGAAATCAAGGAAGTGCGCCGCGGCCGCATTTCGCAATATGTCCGCATGAAGGGCGAAGGCAACGGCGCCTATTTCGTCAAATCGGGCGAGGGCTCGATCTGGGACGTGGCCTGCGAGGTCGCCATGCCCTCGGCCACGCAGAACGAGCTGACCGGCAAGGATGCCGCGAAACTGGTCAAGAACGGCGTCACGGCGGTCGGCGAGGGCGCGAACATGCCCTGCACCCCCGAGGCGATTCGCGCCTTCCAGCAGGCCGGCGTCAAGTTCGGCCCCGGCAAGGCGGCAAATGCGGGCGGCGTCGCCACCTCGGCGCTGGAGATGCAGCAGAACGCCTCGCGCGACCGCTGGAGCTTCGAAAAGACCGAGGCCAAGCTGGCCGAGATCATGCGCGACATCCATGACAGCTGCTACAGCACGGCCGAGGAATTCGGCGCTCCGGGCGACTATGTCATCGGCGCCAACATCGCCGGCTTCATCCGCGTGGCCGAACCGATGCGCGCCTTCGGCGTGATCTGATGCCGCAGCAGGCGGGCCGGACCGCGGCCCGCCTTGCCAGCCCGGATGCGGACCGCTAATCGGCAGGCATGCCGCCGCATCCAGGGCCCGCTCATGCTGATCTTTCTCCAACCCCGCATCGTGCTTCTGTCGGTGCCCAAGACCGGGACCACGGCGCTGGAGCAGGCTCTGGCGCCCAGGGCCGAGATCGTCTTTCGCACCCGGCCCGAGATCAAGCACCTGAACCTGCGGCAATATCAGAACCGCATCCGGCCGCTGCTCGCCCCGCTGGGCGGGCCCGAATTCGAAACGGTAGCGGTGATCCGCGAGCCGCTGGACTGGCTGCGCAGCTGGTATCGCTTCCGGGCCCGCGACGAGCTGATCGGCCATCCGAACAGCACCGCCCGGGTCAGCTTCGCGCGTTTCGTGGATGACTACCTGCACCCCGGCGACCGCCCGGCCTATGCCCGGCTGGGCCGGCAATCCGAGTTCCTGGCCGGCCATGACGGCAAGATCGCCGTCGATCACCTCTTCCGCTACGAGGCGATGCCGGCATTGATCGACTTCCTGTCGCAACGGCTGGGAACCGCGATCAGGCTGCAGCGCAGCAACGTCTCGCCGCCCGCCGCGACGGACCTGCCGCCAGAGGCCGAGGCGCGGCTGCGCGACGCGCTGGCCACCGATCAGGCGATCTGGCAGGCCGCGCGTCAGGCGCCGTAAAGCGCCCTCGCCCGGTCCTCGAAGGCGCGGACGATGCGCATCATCGCCTCGCCGAAGACCACGCCGATCACCTTGCCCAGGATGGCGTTGCGAAATTCGAAATCGACGAAGAAATCGACCTTGCAGCCGCCCTCCGGCAGGTCGGCGAAACTCCAGCCGCTGCGCAGATACTTGAAGGGACCGTCCAGATATTCGGTATCGATGCGCTTCGTCTCGGGCCACAGCGTCACGCGCGAGCCAAAGCGTTCGCGAAAGACCTTGAAGCTAATGACCAGATCGGCCTCGACCACCTCGCTGCCCGTGGCGCCCGGCCGGCGC
Organism: Paracoccus sp. SSJ; assembly: GCF_030234105.1. Lineage (NCBI taxonomy): Bacteria > Pseudomonadati > Pseudomonadota > Alphaproteobacteria > Rhodobacterales > Paracoccaceae > Paracoccus > Paracoccus sp. SSJ. The sequence continues at coordinate 126,648 of NZ_JASSPE010000006.1, forward strand.
GAGCGGATGCGGGCGGCGGTGTTCCAGGGCAGGAACTCGGGGTATCTTTCGATATCGGCCACCAGCGCATACATCTGGTCGGCGGTATAGGGCAGGATTCGGCTGTCGCTGTGCTGAGGCAAGAGGTCGTCGTCCCGGGGCGTGTTCGGTTTCGGGGCAGCACTAGCAAAGGAACGGGCGCATGAACAACCTCATCTGGCTGATCCGGGCCTCTCGCTGGGCGCGCAACCCGCCAAGCGCCAGGATGGTCAAGCTGGTGCTCGGCATCATCGCGCTGGGGCTGCTGCTCGCCGGGCTCGAACATTTCGGCCTCTGGCCCGACTGGGCCACGACCGAACGCCCGCAAGGCCTGCGGCTGCAACGCCCCTGAACCGCGACGGGCCGGCGAATCGTTCCGGGCGCCGCCCCACCCATTCACCGTTTCCCAAATACTCCCGCGCCCGCAACCGCTCGCGCCGGCCGGTCCGATTCGGGCACCCCCGCGCTTCTTCGTTCTGCAAATACTCATGCGACCGCGCCACACGCGCCACCGTAGCCGCCCTACATCCCCGCGGCCCCGAACGTGTCGCATTGCCCCATCTGCCCCGAGGCGAAGCCGCGCTTGAACCAGGTCTGGCGCTCGGTGGCCGAGCCATGGGTAAAGGCGTCGGGCACCACCGCCCGGCCGGCGCTTTCCATCAGCGTGTCGTCGCCCACCGCAGCAGCCGCGTTGATCGCCTCGTCGATATCGCCCTCCTCGATGCTGCCGAACTGCTCGCTCGCCTGCCTTGCCCAGATCCCGGCATAGCAATCCGCCTGCAATTCGGTCAGCACCGACAGCCGGTTCGAATCGCGCTGGCTGACGCGGGCGCGCAGCCCGTTCACCTCGGAAAGCGTGCCCAGCAGGTTCTGCACATGATGCCCGACCTCATGGGCAATGACATAAGCATAGGCGAAATCGCCCCCTGCCCCCATCTTGCCGGCCATGGTGCGGAAGAAATCCGTGTCCAGGTAGATCTTGCGGTCGTTCGGACAATAGAACGGCCCCATCGCCGCCGAAGCACCGCCGCAGGCCGATTGCACCGCGCCCGAGAACAGCACCAGCCCCGGATCCTGATAGCGCGTCCCGGCCTGGCCGGGCAGCACGCCGGCCCAGACCTCCTCGGTATCGGCCAGCACGACCGAAACGAACTGGCCGATCTCCTGCTCTTCCTGCGTAAGCGCCCGCGGTTCTCCCTGCCGGCCGCCATCGTCGATGGCGCCGACGATGGGCGAGATGTCGATGCCGAAGAAATAACCCACCGCCAGAACCACCAGCACGCCGACGACACCCATGCCGCCCGCGCCGGCCGCCCGGCCCATGCCGCGCCGGTCCTCGACATTCCGGCTGCCCCGTCTGCCCCGCCACTCCATCCGCCACCCCCTCCGCCATGATCCGGCCTTTCACGCCAAGGTTACCGCAACCCCGGCAGGGCGCAACACCTGCGCAGGGTTGACAGTTCCGGCCCCAGCCCGCAGCACGTCGCGAAACGAAAGGGGCGGACATGTTCGACTGGGTGGTTTCGACGATCGAGAGCTGGGGCTATCTGGGCGTGCTGATGCTCATGGTGGCCGAGAACGTCTTTCCCCCCATCCCCTCCGAGGTGATCATGCCGCTGGCCGGCTTTCTTGCCGGCAGCGGGCGGCTGTCGCTGACCCTGACCATCGTCGTGGGCACCATCGGCTCGGTGCTGGGCACGCTGATGTGGTATTACATCGGCCTGTGGTTCGGCGAGGAGCGGCTGAAGCGTTTCGCCGCCCGGCATGGCCGGCTGCTCACGCTTTCGCCCTCGGACATCGACGCGGCGCATGAATGGTTCCAGCGCCACGGTGCCATGGCGGTGTTCTTCGGCCGCATGATTCCGGCCATTCGCACGCTGATCTCGGTTCCCGCCGGGCTCGCCCGCATGCCGATGTGGAAGTTCCTGCTTTACACGGTGATCGGCAGCGCGCTCTGGACCGGGGTGCTGACCTTTGCCGGGCTGATGCTGCATGAAAACTATGCGCTGGTCGCGGATTACGTCGATCCGCTGTCCAAGCTGGTGGTGATTGCGGTGGTGGCGATCTATCTCTACCGCGTCGTCACCTGGAAGCCGCATTGAGTTCACGCGATTGGCACTTGCCCGCCGCCATGCGCGGTCCTAACCGGAAGCCATGAACGGATTTTCGAGCAAGCATATCGCCGTGACCGCCGGCGCGGGTTCCGCCGCGCTGCTGGTCGCCGCGCTGACCTTCCAGAGCCTCGGCTATGCGCCCTGCGAGCTCTGCATCCTGCAACGCTGGCCGCATCTCGTGGCCGCGATCATCGGCGGGCTGATCTGGTTTTTCGGCTGGAAGCGCTGGCTGGCGGCGCTGGGGCTGATCGCCGCGCTTTGCGCCACCGGCCTTGCCATCTATCACGCCGGGGTCGAGTTGAAGCTGTGGCTGGGGCCGCAGCATTGCTCGGGCGGGGTCTCGGGGCTTGCCACCATGTCCACGCAGGACCTGATGGCGGCGCTGGAAAAGGCGCCGGTCGTGCGCTGCGACGAGGTGGCCTGGAGCCTGTTCGGCATTTCCATGGCGGGCTGGAACGCGATCCTCTCTGCCGGGCTCTCGGCGCTGTGGCTGGCCTCGGTCCGCGGCCGCAGGCGCGAGGCCGGTCTGGCCTGAGGCCGGATTTCCCGCCACGCACCGGCCCGTCAAGATTGCACCCAAGGCGGGTATGGGATAGACCCATGCCCAACAAGATCTTGAGGTTTCCCCCGTGGCTGACATCCCTGAAAACGACGACGATACCCCCGAGAACGGCGGATCGGAGCGCGCCGTGATGCATCACGACGGCCCGGTGATCGACATCGCGCACGAGATGCGCTCGTCCTATCTGGACTATGCCATGTCGGTCATCGTCAGCCGGGCGATTCCCGACCTGCGCGACGGGCTGAAGCCGGTGCATCGCCGCGTGCTCTTCGCCATGCACGAAACCGGCAACACGCATGACAAGCCCTATCGCAAGTCGGCCCGCCCGGTCGGCGACACCATGGGTAAGTATCACCCGCATGGCGACGCCTCGATCTACGACGCGCTGGTGCGGATGGCGCAGGATTTTTCCATGTCCCTGCCGCTTCTGGACGGCCAGGGCAACTTCGGCAGCATGGACGGCGACAGCCCGGCGGCCATGCGCTATACCGAGGTGCGGATGGACAAGCCCTCGGCCTATCTGCTGATGGACATCGACAAGGACACCGTCGAATTCCAGGACAACTACGACGGCAAGGACCGCGAGCCGACCGTATTGCCGGCACGCTTCCCGAACATGCTGGTCAACGGCGCCGGCGGCATCGCCGTCGGCATGGCGACCAACATCCCGCCGCACAACCTGGGCGAGGTGGTGGACGCCACGCTGGCGCTGATCGAGGACCCGGACCTGCCGACCGAACGGCTGCTGGAGATCGTGCCCGGCCCGGATTTCCCCACCGGCGGCATCATCCTGGGCCGCTCGGGGGCGCGCAAGGCCTACCTGGAAGGGCGCGGCAGCATCATCGTGCGGGCCAAGACCCGGATCGAGGAGACCCGCGCCGGCCGCCAGGCCATCATCCTGGACGAGATCCCCTTTCAGGTGAACAAGGCCAGCCTGATAGAGAAGATCGCGGAACTGGCCAAGGAAAAGCGCATCGAGGGCATCGCCCATGTGCAGGACGAATCCGACCGCGTTGGCGTGCGGGTGGTGATCGAGCTGAAACGCGACGCCACCGCCGAGGTGGTGCTGAACCAGCTGTTCCGCTTTACCCCCATGCAGACCAGCTTCGGCGCCAACATGCTGGCGCTGAACGGCGGCCGGCCCGAGCAGCTGACGCTGCGCGACTTCCTGACCCATTTCCTGACCTTCCGCGAGGAAGTCGTCGCCCGCCGCACCGCTTACGAATTGCGCAAGGCGCGTGAGCGCGCGCATGTGCTGTGCGGCCTCGCCGTGGCGGTCTCGAATGTCGACGAGGTAGTGGCGACCATCCGCTCCTCGGCAGACGCCGCCGAGGCGCGTGAGCGGCTGATGACCCGGCGCTGGCCGGCGCATGAGATCGTGGAATATCTGAAGCTGATCGACGATCCGCTGCATCCGGTGAACGAGGACGGCACCTACAACCTGTCCGAGACCCAGGCCCGCGCCATCCTGGAACTGCGCCTGCAGCGCCTGACCCAGCTGGGCGTGCAGGAGGTCACCGACGAGCTGAAATCGCTGGCCGAGGCGATCCGGGAATTCCTGGCGATCCTTGCCTCGCGCGAGCGGATCATGGGCATCATCTCGGACGAACTGCGCGAGGTGAAGAACCTGTTCGCCGTGCCGCGCCGGACCGAAATCACAGACTGGGCCGGCGACCTGGACGACGAGGACCTGATCGAGCGCGAGGACATGGTCGTCACCATCACCTCGGGCGGCTATATCAAGCGCACGGCGCTGGCCGAGTTCCGCGCCCAGCGGCGCGGCGGCAAGGGCCTGTCGGGCATGGCCACGAAAGAGGACGACGTGGTCACCACCCTGTTCGTCGCCAATACCCATACGGAACTGCTGTTCTTCACCACCGACGGCATGGTCTACCGGCTCAAGACCTGGCGGCTGCCGCTGGGCGGGCGCACCGCCAAGGGCAAGGCCATCGTCAACATCCTGCCGATCGGGTCGGGCGTTTCCATCGCCGCACTGATGCCGGTCGATGCGCCGCAAAGCGAGTGGGACGGCTACCAGGTGATCTTCTCGACCTCGGAGGGCGACGTGCGCCGCAACGCGCTGTCCGATTTCGCCAATGTCATGCGTAACGGCAAGATCGCCATGAAGCTGCCCGAAGGGGTCGAACTGATCGGCGCGCGCATGGCGACCGAAAGCGACGACGTGATGCTGTTCACCGCCGCCGGCCGTGCGATCCGCTTCCAGACCACCGATGTGCGGGTGTTCAAGGGTCGCGATTCGACCGGCGTGCGCGGCATCCGCCTGGCATCCGGCGACCGCGTGGTCAGCATGTCGATCATCCGGCATTTCGAGGCCGATGCCGGCGAGCGCGCCGCCTATCTGAAGATGCGCCGCGCCGTCGAGGGCGCACTGGACGACGGCGCCGAGGCAGACGAGGACGAAGACAACGTCGTCGAGGCCGCGATCAGCCAGGAGCGCTATGCCGAGATGTCGGCGGCCGAGGATCTGATCCTGACCATCACCGCGCGCGGTGCGGGCAAGATCAGCTCGTCGCACGACTATCCGGTGCGCGGCCGCGGCGGCCAGGGCGTCATGGCCATGGACAAGGCGATGCGCGGCGGGCCGCTGGTCGCCAGCTTCCCGGTGGACCGCGACGACCAGATCATGCTGGCCACCTCGACCGGCCAGTCGATCCGGGTGCCGGTCGACGGCATCAGCTTCCGCTCGCGTTCCGCCGGCGGCGTGCGCGTCTTCAACACGGCGCCGGGCGAAGAGGTGGTTTCTGTTGCCCGCATCGCCGAGAATGGCGAGGATGAGGCCGAAGCCTGAGCCGGGACCGGGGTGCGCATGACGCACCCCGCCGCCCGCACGGGCAGCAGCATGAGGGTACGCGATTGGACGGGCGGGACTCGCATCTGAGCGAGCGGTTGCAGACCGGCTTTCTGGGCGTGATCGCCTTTGGCCTGATCCTGTTCCTGCTGGTACAGGCGCGCTTCATCCTGATCTGCCTGGTGCTGGCCATCATCATCTTCTCGCTGACCAGCGACGCGATTTCGGCCTTTGCCCGGCTGAAGGTGCCGAACTGGCTGGCGACGACGCTGGCGCTGATCGCCATCGCAGTCGGCCTGCTTTGGGCCGCGACGGCGTTGGTGGCGCAGGTGAACGAGGTGGTCTCGACCTCGATCGCCTATGCCGACCGGGCGCAGGCGGCCTTGGCGCGGCTCAGCCAACGCTGGGGGCCGAACGTGCAGGAGGCGATCGGCACCTTCATGGCCAGCATAGATTTCGCCGGCTGGATACGCTCGGCGGCGGCGCAGGCGTCGAACCTGATCTCGGGCTCGGTGCTGATCCTGACCTTCGTCGGTTTCATGTTCAGCGAACGGATCTGGTTCCCGATCAAGATCGAGCGCCTGACCGGCGACCCGGACCAGGCCCGGCAGGTGCTGGAGACGGTCCACAAGATCATGCGCCGGGTGAACCGCTATCTGGTGGTCAAGGCGGCGATCAGCGCGGTCACGGCGGGGCTGATCTGGACGATTTTTCGGGTGCAGGGGCTGGAACTGGCCGGGGCGGTGGCCATGCTGACCTTCATCCTGAACTTCATCCCGACGCTGGGCTCGATCGCGGCCACGGTCATCACCATCGCCATGGTGCTGGCGCAGACCGGCGATCCGACGGTGACGCTGACCGTGGGCGGGCTGACCGTGGCAGTGCAGTTCATCATCGGCAATGTGTTCGACCCGATGCTGCTGGGCCAGACGCTGCGGCTGTCCTCGTTCGGGATCGTGCTGTCGCTGGCGTTCTGGGGCGTGGTCTGGGGCATCGCCGGCACGTTCCTGGCCGTGCCGATCATGGTGGCGATCATGATCGTCTGCGCCCAGATCCCCTGGCTGCGCCCGGTCGCGATCATGCTGTCGCAAGAGGGCCTGCCCGAGCAGGAGCCGGCCAGCGGCCTGCGCCGCTAGCCTTCGCCCGGCCTTTCGCAAAAGCGGATCCTGTTGCCGAACGGGTCGATCACCTCGACCTGCATGCCCCAGGGCAGCTCTTCAAGGCCCGGCCGATTGAAGGCGTAGCGCCGCGCGCTCAGCTCGGCATGGAAGGCCGCAACACCCCGCATCGGCACGAAGACCGTGGCGCCCGGGCAGGCATCGCCGTGATGCTCGGACAGGTGCAACCTTAGCCCGGCGCGCTCGACTTCGAAGTAAAGCGGCAGGCCGGGTGCGAAACGGTGCTGGAACGTGACCGAGAAGCCCAGGAAGCCGCAGTAGAATTCCCGCGCCTTGCCCTCGTCGAAGCTGCGCAGGACGGGGATGGCGGCCAGGAAGCGCGGTTCCTCGGGTGAGGTCATGCGCGGCCTCCGTCGTCGTCCTGCATGCCGGAGGGACCGAATTCGCCGCTGTCATGCGCCTCGGCCTCCTGCGGCGTGGTCTTGCGCGGATCAGCTGCCGCGGCGGGCGCGGGTTTCGGCGCCGGCGCGGGCCCCTCGGCCTCGCCATGCAGGAAGATGTCGCGCGAGGGGCGGGTGCTGCCCGGCAGGACGATGCCGGCCGCCGCAAAGCGTTCGAGGATCTGGTGGTTGATCTCGGACGAAACCCCGGACCCGCCGTTGATGTCCGACAGCACGGCGCGCAGTTCGAAGTTCAGCCCGTCGGCGGTGATGCTGCGCAACAGCACGGCGGGCGCCGGGTTGATCAGCACCGTGGGCTGATCCTCGGCGATCTCGCGCAGCAGCTCGGCGACATTGCGGCTGTCCGAACCATGCGAGACGGTGACCGGCACGATGATCCGGCCCGACAGGCTGCCGCGCGTCCAGTTCGTGACCGGCTGGGTGATCAGGTTCGAGTTCGGCACGATCACCTGGGTGCGGTCGAAGGTCTGGATCTGCGTGGCGCGCACCGCCATCTTCTTGACGACGCCCTGCTGGCCGCCGACCTCGATCCAATCGCCGACGGCGATGGGACGCTCGACCAGCAGGATGATGCCCGAGACGAAGTTCGACACCACCTGCTGCATGCCGAAACCGATGCCGACGGAAAGCGCACCGGCGACGAAGGCCAGCGAGGTCAGGTCGATCCCGGCCGAGGTGACGGCAAAGACCGCCGCCAGCGCCAGCCCGACATAACCGATCATCGAGGCGACCGCATTCTGCCCGCCCGAGTCCAGTTTCGTCTTGGGCAGGATCGAGCTGCGGAATGCGCCCTGCACGAAATTGGTCAGGAAATAGCCGGCGGCAAAGACGATCAGGAAAGTCAGCATCGCCATGGGCGACAGCCGCACGCCGCCGAAGGAAAAGCCCTGCTGCGCCTTGGTCCAGGCCTCGGCCAGGTCGCTGGCGCGCGCGCCCCAGATCAGCGCGAAAAGCGGCAGCGACAGCAGGATCAGCGCGAATCCGATCAGCACCGGCATCAGCGCATCCCGCGCCGACTGGTCGCCGCCCTTGGCCAGGGCGTAAAGATCGGCGATGAAATCCTGCAGGATGACCAGCAGCCCGACCAGCGCCAGCGTCAGCACCAGCGCCCAGAGCAGCGCATTGCCCGCCGTGACATAGCCCGCCGCCGCCAGCACCGGCGCGACAAGCGCCGCCAGCCGCCCCGTCATGGCCAGAAAGCTTACCACGCGGACGCGGTAATCGGGCGTATCAGCCGCTTCGGCGGGGCGCAGCCCGCGCAGCAGGTTGCACAGCCTAAACAGGCAGAAGGCCCCGAACAGGATCAGCAGGAAGTGCCAGACCCCGGCCGAAGCCTCGCTGAGGCGCTGGGGCACGGTGCCGCTGTCGTTCTGGCTGTTGAAGCCGGAAAGCGGCAGGATCGAGCGGGCGAAAAGCTGGTGCAGCGCCAACGCCGAAGCCAGCAGCGTGACGCGGAAACGTGCCTTGGCACGGCGCTCCTCGTCCATCGGCAGGGGCGGCTGGACGGCGGTATCGGCGGCCGGGAACAGCTGCCGCCCAAGCCAGATGCCGCCAAAGAAGGACAGCCCCGCCGCCGGCACCGAGCGCAGAAGCGGCAGGCCCCAGTCGTCGAGCAGGTCGGTCGAGGCCAGCGCCGCCGCGAACAGGATCACGCCGATCAGCGGGATGGCGATCTGGCCCAGCGAGACGCCGAAGATCAGCGCCGCGCGCGACCGCTCGCTGGCCCGCGCCGACAGCCGAGAGGGCAGCGAATCGATCCAGTGCCGGCCCCGCGACAGCAGGATCAGCGCCACCAGCAGGAAACCCCCGATCAGCGGCAGGCGCTGGGTAAAGCCGGACATGCCGCCGGTGCCGTCCCAGCGCGCCCGCGCCTCGGCATAGATCTGTCCGGCGACATGGCCCGCTTCGGCCATGGCCGGTCCCCAGTTCGCCGGGTTCAGCGGCGTGGGCGTCTTGCGGATCAGCGCAAAGGTCTGGCGGGCGCGCAGCGTCTGGTCGATCTGGGCGACGATGCCGTCGGCGCGGCCATAGGCTTCGACCGCCTGCAAGCCCGGTGCCTGCAACGTGGCAAGCTGCTCGTTCAGTTCCTTGCGGCGGGCGGCGATCTCCTCGGGCTCGGTCTGGCCCTCGGCAGGGGGTGTCCCCAGCGCGGCGATCTGGTCCTTGAGCGTGGCGATGCGGGTGGCGTTGATACCCTGCCCCGCCTTCAGCCGCTCGCGCCATTTCACCACCTCTTCGCGGATGGCCTGCAAGCGGACATCGTTGGCCGAGCCCGATGCCACGATCTGCTCGGCCTGCTCGGCCTGCTTGTCCCAGGCGGCAAGATCCGGCGCCTCCTGCTCTTGCTGGGCAAGGGCGGGCAGGTTCAGCGCCAGAAACAGCACCAGGATCAGCGATGCGAGCCGGGACAGCGCGGCGAGGCGGGGCATGGTTCGGATCAGTCCTCGTAAACCTCGGGCAGGTCCGCCGGCTTGCGCGTCATCCATTCCGGCACCGGCAGGCCCTTGGCCCGCAGGAAGTCGGGGTTGAAGAGCTTGGTCTGGTAACGCGTGCCATAGTCGCAAAGCACCGTCACGATGGTGTGACCGGGGCCCATGTCCCTTGCCATGCGGATCGCGCCGGCGACGTTCACCCCCGACGAGCCGCCAAGGCACAGCCCCTCGTATTCCAGCAGGTCGAAGATCACCGGCAGCGCCTCGGCATCCGAAATGCGATAGGCGAAATCCGGGGTGAAGCCTTCCAGGTTGGCGGTGATCCGGCCCTGGCCGATGCCCTCGGTGATGGAGGAGCCGGGCGATTCGAACTTGCCTTCGGTATAGAAGCTGTAAAGCGCCGCGCCCTCGGGATCGGCCAGCCCCATCTTCACGCCCTTGGGCTGCAGCGCCATGGCGACGCCCGCCAGCGTCCCGCCCGAGCCGACGGCGCAGATGAAGCCGTCCACGCGGCCGCCGGTCTGTTCCCAGATCTCGGGGCCGGTGGTGTGCAGATGCGCCTCGCGGTTGGCGACATTGTCGAACTGGTTGGCCCAGATGGCGCCGTTCGGCTCGGTCCTGGCCAGTTCCTCGGCCAGGCGGCCGGAATAGCGCACATAGTTGTTGGGGTTCTTGTAGGGCTGCGCCGGCACCTCGACCAGTTCGGCCCCCGCGAGGCGCAGCATGTCCTTTTTCTCCTGGCTCTGCGTCTCGGGGATGACGATGACCGAGCGGAAGCCCATCGAGGCGCCGACCAGCGCCAGGCCGATGCCGGTATTGCCCGCCGTGCCCTCGACGATGGTGCCGCCCGGCTTCAGCTCGCCCCGCGCCACCGCGTCCTTGATGATGTAGAGCGCGGCGCGATCCTTGACCGACTGGCCCGGATTCATGAACTCGGCCTTGCCCAGGATCTCGCAGCCGGTCTCTTCCGAGGCGCGGCGCAGCCGGATCAGGGGGGTATTGCCGATGGCAGAGGCGAGGTCGGGGCAGATGCGCATGGGCTTGGCCTTTCGCAGGATGTTCCCGCCCGGTTTACACGCCGCCGACCGATGGCGGCAACCCCGCCAGGGCGGTCTCGGTCCCCTGCCCCAGTTCGCGGCGGATTTCGTGGTGGCGCAATTCCAGCCACAGCGCGAGATTCAGAAGCGGCCCGTTGCGGATCTCGCCCGCCAGCGCCATGCGGGTCAGTTCGGCCCGCGGGACCAGATGCGAGCGGATGTCCTCGTCCTCGGTCGCAAGCCCGCCAAGCCCGGCGCTGTCGTCCGGCAGGTCGGCGATGCCGACATAAAGATAGAGGTATTCCGCCACGGCCCCGGGGCTGGGATAGTTGTGCGGCGCCGGGAAGAGTTGCAAAAGGGCGATGCCCGTCTCCTCGACCGCCTCGCGCCGGGCGGCCTGTTCCGGGGTTTCGCCGGCATCGACGCGGCCGGCCACGGTCTCGTAGAGCCAGGGCTGCGCATCGCCGCGCGCCAGCGGCCCGGCCCGCATCTGGTCGATCAGCATCACCCGGTCGCGCACCGGATCCCAGGGCAGCACCACCGTCGCGTCGCCCGAGACGAAGACCGCGCGCGCAAGCGGCTCGGTCCAGCCGCCGTCGTTGCGGTGCTGGCTCAACCGGATCGCCTCGACCGAGAAATACTCGGCATGGGGTTCCTCGACCGAATCGATCCTGACCCGGTCGATGGCCGCGGGCCCGACATGCGGCAGGTTTGCCGTCTCGATTTCGGCGCGCAGACGCGAGGCCACCCAGCTTGCGATCATCGGCAGGCGCTTGCGGATCGCCTCCGCCGGGCGATTCCCGGGCAGCCCCAGCAACCAGTCGGCGATCGCGGCGGCCAGTTCCGGCTGCCATTGCGGCGCATCGCTCGCGGGCTCGCCCAGGCCCAGCAACTCCTGCCCCTGGTGATGCTGCGGGGCGAGCCCGAAGATCTCGGCATAGCGGCGCAGGGCGGGCGTCCAGTCGGCCTGCCAGAGCGGCAGGCGATCATCGCCCGCAGCAAGCCGTGGCCAGCCATCGGGCGCGATCCCGGCCAGCCCGCCGCCAATCAGCGCAGCTTGCAGCGACCCGGCCTCGGTCGCCTGGGGGGCAAGCCGGGCACGGATAAGCGGATGGGCAAGCGGTCCGATCAGCAGCGGCATGGTTGCAGCCTCCTGGAGTTCGCGATCCGGCTGGTGCTGCGTTTTCTGACCATGATTCACCCGTAAGAGAAATTTTTCGCGGTTTTGGCGCGAAGCCCCTTGCGCTTCAACCCCCGCCCGTCTACATCGCCGCCACCACCCGAAAAGCGCGGAGAGGTGCCGGAGTGGTCGAACGGGGCGGTCTCGAAAACCGTTGAGCCTTCACGGGTTCCGTGGGTTCGAATCCCACCCTCTCCGCCATTTCCAATTGATTTCATTTGGAAAATTCGATGGCGAGCAATTCGGGCTCCAATTCCCGGAACAAATCGATCCATCCGGAAATTCGCGAAAACGGGCGCTTGGCTGGTGCCGTGGCGCCCGCTGGCTTGTCGGCGGCATTTGCATGTTGAACCGGGCTCGGTTCGAAGGGCCCGTTCAGGCTCCTGCCGGAACTTCGCCCGTCGGGCCGGACGGGCAAGGTTGATCCCGGGGCATGCCGCCCTATCCACGGCCCACGCCAGCGCCGGGGGAATCAGCGACCATCCCCCATTGTCGGCGAGGGCGCATGATGCGGGCTGGCCTCAGTCGTCGCTCGCCGCATCCGCCGGGTTGACCATCGCCTCCAGGATGGCCGGCAGATCGATGGTGCCGACCAGAACCTCCCCGTCGCGGACCTGCGCCTCGGACATGCCGGCCTTGGTCATGCGGCGCGCGACCAGATCCAGCTTCGAGCGCGCCTTGACGGTGAAGTCCGGCAACGCGCGGCCCTGAGTGGCGGGCGTGGCGATGGTCCGCGCCTCGATGATGCGACCCCGATTCACCTCGCGCACGAATTCAGCAATATAGGCATTGGCGGGGCGCAGGACGATTTCCTGCCCGTTGCCCACCTGCTCCATCGCGCCGTCGCGCAGGATCGCGATCTTGTCGCCCAGCCGCAGCGCCTCGTCCAGGTCGTGGGTGATGAAGATGATGGTCTTGCGCAACTCCTGCTGCAATTCCAGCAGGATCGACTGCATGTCCATGCGGATCAGCGGGTCCAGCGCCGAAAACGCCTCGTCCATCAGCAGGATCTCGGCATCGTTGGCCAGCGCCCGTGCCAGGCCCACGCGCTGCTGCATGCCGCCGGAAAGCTGGCGGGGATAATAGTCCTCGTAACCCTGCAATCCGACGCGGTCGATCCAGTGCCGCGCGCGTTCCTCGGCCTCGGCGATGCCGCGGATGTCCAGCCCATAGGCCACGTTGCGCAGCACCGTGCGATGCGGCAACAGCGCGAATTTCTGGAACACCATCGCCGTCTTTTGCCGGCGGAAATCGCGCAGCTGCGCCGGGGTCATGGTCACCACGTCCATGCCGTCATAGAGCACCTGCCCCGCCGTCGGCCGGATCAGCCCGTTGATATGCCGGATCAGCGTCGACTTGCCCGAGCCGGACAGCCCCATGACGACCGTGATGCGGCCATGCGGGATGGTCAGGTTGATGTCTTGCAACCCCAGGACATGGTTGTGGCGGTCGTTCAACTCGGCCTTGGTCAGCCCGGCCTTGACCGCCTCGACATGCTGCCCGGCCTCGGGGCCGAAGATCTTGTAGAGATCGCGGATCTCGATGTCATGCGTGCCCGCCTTGTTCATTTGCCGGCCTCCGTGTGCTTTTGCAGCCGCTTGCCGTAGGCCTGCGTGGTGCGGTCCATGATGATGGCGATGGCGACGATGGCCAGGCCGTTCATCACCCCCATGGTGAAATATTGCTGGTTGATCGCTTGCAGCACCGGCTGGCCCAACCCGCGCACCCCGATCATCGAGGCGACGACGACCATGGCGAGGCTCATCATGATGGTCTGGTTGATCCCGGCCATGATCGTCGGCAAGGCCAGCGGCAATTGCACGTCGCGCAGCTTTTGCCAACTGGACGAGCCGAAGGCCTCGGCCGCCTCCAGCACGTCGGGCGCCACCTGCCGGATGCCCAGGTTGGTCAGCCGGATCACCGGCGGGATGGCATAGATCACCACCGCGATCAGCCCCGGCACCTTGCCCAAGCCAAAGATCATCACCACCGGGATCAGGTAGACGAAGCTGGGCATGGTCTGCATCATGTCCAGGATCGGCGTCACCATGGCATTCATCCGGTTCGACTGCGCCATGAGGATGCCGACGGGGATGCCCAGCACCACGGCGATCAGGGTGCAGACCGCGACCATGGCAATGGTGCGCATCGTGTCCTCCCACATGCCGAAATAGCCGACCACCAGCAGCGCCAGCACCGATCCCAGCGCGATCTTCCAGCTTCGGCTGACCAGCCAGATGCCTGCCGCCAGCACCGCAAGCACCGCGATCCAGGGCGATCGGATCAACAGGTTCTCGATAAAGGTCAGCAGGCTTTGCAGCGGCGCAAAGATCGCCTCCAGCGTATCCCCCCAGGCGCGGGTGAAGTCGCGGAAGGCGCCGTCGACGGTCTGGCGCATCGCGCGCAGGTTTCCGCGGCTCATTTCCGGGAAACGGATCAGGTCCATGTCTTTTCGTCCTTTGGAAACGGAAATGGGCAAGGCCGCGACCCGCGACCTTGCCCGTCAGGCGCGATGGCGCGGATTAAAGGGCGGCCCTGACCTTGTCGGCCACTTCGGCGGGAACCCATTCGGTCCAGATGTCCTCGTGCCGTTCGAGGAACTCATAGGCGGCATCCTCGTTGCTGGCCTGGTTCTCGACCATCCAGGCCAGCATAGCGTTGACGGTCTCGTTGCTCCAGGCCCGGGTCTTGACGTAATCCATGGCCACGCCGGCCTTGTCGGCGAACTCCTTGGTCACGGCGGTATAGACGTCCGAGACCGGCCATTCCGTCACCTGCGGATCGACGCAGTCGGGCTTGACCATGCAATTGTCCCAGCGCTCGCGGTCGAATTCGGCCTCGAGTTCCAGCCGGGTCATGTCATACTGGCCCAGGATGGCGGTGGGTGCCCAGTAATAGCCCAGCCAGCCCTCCTTGCGGTTCGCCGCCCGCGCGATCGAGCCGTCCAGCGCGGCGGCCGAGCCGGAATCGACCAGTTCGAACCCTTTGTCCGCAGCGCCCGAGCCGACGAACTGGTTGCGGTTGATCGCCTGGCAGGCCCAGCCCGAGGGACAGCCGAACCAGGCGCCCTTGCTGCTGTCCTCGGCGCCGGGGAACAGTTCTGGATGTTCCAGCGCGTCCTTGAGCGTGTGGATGTTGTGCTCTTCGGCCAACCATGTCGGCACCCAGATGCCCTCGACCCCGCCATCGGACAGGATCTGCGAGGCGATCACGATCCGCCCTTCCGCGACCGCCTGGTCCAGCGGCTCCTTGACCGCGTTGACCCACAACTCGGGGGCCATGTCCGGCTGGGCCTTTTCGTTCATCGACGCGAAAGTCGGCATCGTATCGCCCGAGACCAGCGCCACGTCGCAGCCATAGCCCTCTTCGAGGATGATCTTGTCGACCCACGCCGCCAGCCCCGCCGAGGCCCAGTTCATCTCTGCCACGGTGATGCTGCCGCATTCCTCGTCAGCGGCGAATGCGGGGACGGCCAGTGCCATGAAGGCAAGCGTAGTCGAAGCAAGAAATTTGCCCATCAAACGTTCTCTCCGGATTTTCAATGCGCGCACATGAAGCGGCGCAGGGGGCGAAACCAACCGGCGCTCAGCGCCGGTCACCTCCGCGGGTCGGATGCGACCCTGTTGCGTGGAATGGGGCAAAGGCCCCGATTTCGGTGGCAGCGATTATACCGTCTTGTGCGAAAACTTCAAATCCGCTTCGGGATTGCGCATGAACAGGGCCTTGCGCCAGCCTCCCGACGCCCGATTCCGGCATGGCAATCCGACAAGATCACTGGCCCATGCCCGCCCCGCCGGCCCCTACGTCTTACCGCGTTTTCATCAATGGCGTCCGCTCACGAAGGCGCGCAAACCCGCCATGGTATCAGCGCTGAGGGGCGCTGAACCCCTCTTAGCGCAGCGCCCTCACGACCATTCTCGCGCCGCCTTCGGCTGGACGAACGCGCGGCACGGGTCGGCTCGCAGGCAATGTCAGGGAGCGATCGGAACGGCCGGGAGGACATGCCATGCCGACCCCGCTCGTTCGATGGGCTGCATGCTTCCGGCTATTTCGCGCGTGCCGAAAACCAGGCGAAAATGATCGGAGTCCCGACGACCAGCCCGACGATGGAAAAGAGCGGGCCGAATATCAGCGCGCCCATAGGGATGTCCCTCAGGCACCCCTTCACGCCGCCGTTGATGCCTCGCAGGCAGAAATGCTCCCAGTCCAGAAGCAGGGTATAGACCGGCACGAAAAGCACGGCAAAGACGATGCTCAGAACAAGGCCGCACGCCACGGAAAGAAGCAGCCGAGCCAGGATCGCCATCACCGTTTCCCGGCCATGGCCCGGCGGCACCGTTCCTCAGGACTGATGCGGATCATTCCGGGCCGGCTCATCGGCGCTTCCCTTTACCTGTCACCCTCGCATCGCGACCTGACGCGCTTGCATCCCGCCGGTCGCATGGAAGCGGGCCGGGTGAAAACCCGGCCTTCCGTTCGGTGCCGACAGAAGTCACTCTCTGCGAGAGTCGCGAATGACCGTTCACGACCAGAACGGACGTTTCGTCTGTCAGCCGGATTCGCGAGATCCGCGACTGCGCATCCGCAATCCGGTCGCGAGTCCCCACGATGCATGGCTACATGGCAGGCCGTTGCGATGACCGTCTGCCAATCGCCGCGTCCCGACGCACCTGTCGCGCACCATCACCGATCGGCTGGCGGATCAGGAAAGCGCCACCGGAAAACACAGGGATAATATTGGATTACAGGGTTTAATGGTGGGCGACCCTGGAATCGAACCAGGCATGGGTCTCCCCGGCGGAGTTACAGTCCGCTGCCGCACCTTGCAGCACGTCGCCCGCCGAACGCTCTCGGCGTGAGGCGGTGATTATCCCGCCCGGCAGGGGGCGTCAAGCAGGGATCAGCGGAAAAGTCGCACTTCCTTGCAGCCCCTGCCGCACCGTCGCGACGGTTGCATTCGGCGGCATTTTCTGCGCAGTCGGAGGGGCAACCGGGAATGCGACATGGCCGAGAAACCACAGAAATCCAAGAAACCCACCTGGGTCATCGACAAGGAGCGCGCGCGCCGCGCCGCCGCGGCCGAAACCGTCTGGCTCTTCGGCCTGCATGCGGTGCGCGACGCCCTGGCCAATCCCAGGCGCGAAAAGCTGCGGCTGGTGGTCACGCGGAACGCGCTGGACCGGCTCGGCCCACTGCCGCCGGACCTGGCGCATGAAATCGTGGACGCCCGCACCTTCGACCGCGCGGTGCCGCTGCCCGCCGAAAGCGTGCATCAAGGCGCCGCGCTGGAGGTCAGGCCGCTGAAATGGGGCAGCTTGGCCGATCTGGCGCTGTCCGGGCCGGGCCGCCCGCTGCTGGTGGCGCTGGACCGGGTGACCGACCCGCATAATGTCGGTGCCATCCTGCGTTCGGCCGAAGTCTTTGGCGCGCGCGCGGTCATCGCGCCGGCGCGGCATTCCGCGCCCGAGACCGGCGCGCTGGCCAAGACCGCCTCGGGCGCGTTGGAACGCCAGCCCTATCTGCGGGTCACCAACCTGGCCGATACGCTGATCGAGCTGCAATCCATGGGTTATACCGTGCTGGGCCTCGACGGCACCGGGGACGAGCTCTTGCCCGAGGCGCTGCGCGACCTGTCGGGCCGGGCGATCTGCCTGGTGCTCGGCGCCGAGGGGCCGGGCCTGCGCGAACGCACGCGCGAGACCTGCGACCGCATCCTGCGCATTCCCTTTGCTGCGGATTTCGGCTCGCTCAACGTCTCGAACGCGGCCGCGGTGGCGCTTTACGCCGCTTCACAGATCTGAGCCGAGGCTTCACATCGGCGCTAGAAACCGCCCGTCCCGGTTGAGAATCCTCGGCCGATTTGCCAGATCGGTAACACAGCTCCCTCATCCGCGCACCGCCATGATTCGACCGATTCTCGCCAGCATGATCCTTGCCCTGCCCTTTGGCGGGGCAATGGCGCAGGATTGGGCACTGGATGGCATGGATCCGGTCTCTTACGGGACCGAGCACGCCGCCGTGCCCGGGCGTACCGATCTGGTCACGGTGTGGCGCGGACAGGCCTGGCATTTCGCCAGCGAGCAGAACCGCAATCTTTTCGAGGCCAATCCACGGGCCTACGCCCCCGGCCTGGGCGGGCTTTGCGTCCTCGCCCTGTCCGAAGGCCGCTCGGAACCCGGGAATCCGCGCTATTTCGTGGTGATCGGCCAGCGCACGTATTTTGTGCGCTCGGAACAGGCGCGTGAGCGGCTTCTTGCCGATCCGCAGCGCATTCTGATGCGCGCCAAGGCCGCCTGGACCCGGATGAACCCCTGAATTTCACTTTTTTGCGATCAAGGTGGAACTTTTTGGCCACGGTTCCCATTTATTTACCGAACATGGCCACGGAACGGTCATGTTCAGATCACTGTCCCTCGTTCCGCGACTTGCGCCCGGCCAGACCTCTGGACCGGGCGCTTTTTCCATGCCACTTTCGGTTGAGATCTGGGGGAGGATCACATGAACCTGGCAGTACTTCGCGATATCGGCTCCTCGCCGGTCGATGATGACATTGCGCGCATCGCCCGGACGACGCGCTGCATCGCCATCGTCGGCCTGTCGCCGAACGAGGCTCGACCATCCTGGGGCGTCGCCCGCTACCTGAAATCCCAGGGCTACCGCATCATCCCGGTCAATCCGGGCCATGCGGGCGGCACCATCCTGGACGAACGGGTCTATCCCGACCTGCGTGCGCTTCCGCCCGATGTGGTGGTGGACATGGTGGACATCTTTCGTCGGGCCGAGGTCGTGCCCGCCATCGTCGAGCAGGCCATGGGGCACCTGCCCCGGCTGGGCACGATCTGGATGCAGCTTGGCATCCGCCATGCCCATGCGGCCAGCCGTGCCCGCGCGCGCGGCCTGACGGTGATCGAGGATCGTTGCCCGAAGATCGAGTTCCCGCGCTTTCTTTGAGCTGCGAAAGCCGCATGAAAAAGGCCCCGGTTCCATTCGGACCGGGGCCTTTTTTGCGGCAAGGGCGATCAGACGCCCGAATAGAGCCCTTCGTAGATCGGACCCAGCGTGTCCACCTCGAACAGCGAGCTGACCGAAGTGCCGTTCCAGATGTTCAGGATCGCCTGCGCAAACATCGGCGCGGTCGGCACGATGCGGATGTTCGAGGCCGATTTCACCTTTTCGGTCGGCTCGATGGAATCGGTGATGACCAGCGATTTCATCACCGAGCCCTGCACCCGCTCGACCGCCGGGCCGGACAGGACGCCATGGGTGATATAGGCGTGGACCTCGGTCGCGCCGTGCTCGGTCAGGACCTGCGCCGCCTTGCACAGCGTGCCGGCCGTGTCGCAGATGTCGTCGACGATGATGCAGGTCTTGCCGGTCACGTCGCCGATCACGGTCATCTCGGCCACCTCGCCCGGCTTCTCGCGGCGCTTGTCCACGATGGCCAGCGGTGCGCCGATGCGCTGCGCCAGTTCGCGCGCCCGCGCCACGCCGCCCACGTCGGGCGAGATCACCATCAGGTCCGAGAGCCGCTCGCGGAAATGATGCTTGATGTCCAGCGCAAAGACCGGCGCGGCATAGAGGTTGTCCACCGGAATGTCGAAAAAGCCCTGGATCTGCGCGGCATGCAGGTCCAGCGTCAGCACGCGGTCCACGCCCGCCTCGGTCAACAGGTTCGCCACCAGCTTGGCGCTGATCGGCGTGCGGGCCTTGGCGCGGCGGTCCTGCCGGGCATAGCCGAAATAGGGGATCACCGCCGTGATGCGCGCCGCCGACGAGCGCTTCAGCGCATCCGTCATGATCAGCAGTTCCATCAGGTTGTCATTGGCCGGGTTCGAGGTCGGCTGGATGATAAACATGTCCTCGCCGCGGACGTTCTCATAGACTTCGACGAAGATTTCCTGATCGTTGAAGCGCTCGACCCGCGCCTCGATGGGGGCGACGTTCATCCCGCGATGCATCGACATGCGCCGGGCGATGGCATTGGCCAGAGGCCGGTTCGCATTCCCCGCGATAAGCTTCGGTTCGGTCATGGCCGGCATGGGCTTTCCCTGTCTGGATTCGTGCGATTGCACCCCGCTTAGCACCGGGCTAGCTTGCCCGCAAACCCCGGAGGCACACTGATGGCGCATATCGACTATTACTTCGGCACACCCAGCCCCTGGAGCTATCTCGCCGGCAACCGGCTGGAGGAGATCGCGGGCCGGCACGGCGCGACGATCACCTACAAGCCCGTCGATCTGCTGCAGCTTTTCGACCGCACCGGCGGCGTCCGCCCCGCGAACCGCCACCCGTCGCGCCTGGAATACCGCGCCCAGGAGCTGCAACGCTGGTCCCGGCATCTGGGCATGGCGCTGAACCCGAAGCCTGCCTTCTGGCCGGTGAACCCCGCGCCCTCGTCCTATGCCATCATCGCCGCGCAAGAGGCGGGCGGCGGCAACCTGCCCGGCCTCGTGCAGGGCTTTCTGCGCGCCGTCTGGGCCGAGGATGCGGACATCGCCGATGATGCGGTGATCCGTGAGAAGCTGGCGGCTGCGGGCTTCGACCCCGACCTGGCCGACAAGGGCCTGTTCGTCGGCGCCGAGACCTTCGGCCGCAATCTGGAGCAGGCGGTCGAGGCCGGGGTCTTCGGTGCGCCGTTCTATGTGGTGCGCGAGACCGGCGAGCGGTTCTGGGGCCAGGACCGGCTGGATTTCCTCGACCGCCACCTGGCAAGCCTGTGAGCGCGCTGCATCTGAGACGCTGGCCGGGCAACGAGGACCGCCCGGCGCTGGCGCTGCATTGCATGATGGGCAACGGCGTCTATTGGGGGCCGATCGCCGAGACGCTGCGCGAGCGGGCGCGGATCAGCGCCCCCGACCTGCCCGGTCATGGGCAAAGCCCGGACTGGGAAGGCCCGGACTGGGAAGGCACAATGCCGGACTACCATACCTTCGTCACGCGCGAGGCCGCCGCGCTGATCGACCGGCCGCTGGACCTGATCGGCCACAGCATGGGCGCGACCGTGGCGCTGCGCATCGCCGTCGCCGCCCCCGAGGCCGTGCGCAGCCTGACCCTGATCGAGCCGGTGCTGTTCGCAGCGGCGCCCGAAGCCTTCAACGACGCGCTGCTGGACGATGTCGCGGCCCGTCTCGCCGCCGGAGAGGATGCCGAGGCGGCCCGCGCCTTCCTTGGTGTCTGGGGCGGGCTCGACTGGGATTCGCAAACGCCGTCCGGCAAGGCGCGGCTGGCGCGGCAGATCCATCTGGTCCAGGCCAGCAACGATGCGCTGCGCCGGGATACCGCCAATATCCTGCGGCCGGACGGGCTTGAAGCCATCGACGCGCCGGTGCTGATCGTCATGGGCGAGGATTCGCCCCCCGTCATTCCGGCGATTGCCGATGCGCTGGCGGCACGGCTGCCCGATGTCGGACGCGCCCGCGTTCCCGGTGCGGGCCACATGCTGCCGATCACCCACCCCCGGCAGGTGGCTGAATTGATCGGGCTGAACCTGGACCGCGCCTGAGCGGATCAATCCGGGTCCCAGTCATCCTCGTGCCGCAAGGGGCCGATCGCCATCCAACTGGCGCGCACCCGCGCGACGCGGGTATCGCCCCAGGTGCGGAATTGCAGATCGAACCCCTGTGGGGTGATGTTCACCGCCTGGATATCGGCCCGTTGATTGGCGTGCCGATCCAGGTCCCACATGCTCAGCGAAACATGGACCACCGGAGGTTCGACGAAACTTTCGTCGAATAGGATCGCCTGCGACTCGACCCGGGGGCCCTGCCCGGTCCACATCGGCCCGCCATCCTCGAAGGCCGAAAACATCTCGGCCGAGCCACTGGCGACGCCGACCGCGAAATGTTCAAAACGTCGCAATTCACGCTCCTCCCGCGCATCACGAAATGCCACGACGGCGAATGAATAAAGCCCCGGAAAAACCGGGGCTTTCTATCTTCTGGACAGATCCCGCCTAATGCGGGAAATTCGCATGGTTCGGATCGAGCCCGATATGCGTGCCAAGCGCCTCCATGTCGGCCAGCAGCTTGACCGCGGCGGCGACCAGCTCCTCTCCGGCGGATTCGCGCTCCTTGGCGGCTTCGACGCGACGACGGGCCTGGGCCATCATCTCGTTGAAGACCTCTTGCGTCATCTCGGCGCGGGGATGTCCGCGTTCGGCCAGCAGGGTGACGGATTCGTTGTTGATCTCGGCGAAACCGCCGGTCACCGCGAATTCCGTCTCGGACCCGTCCCCAGCCACCACGGTCACCAGACCGGGGCGCAGGTTGACGATGGCCGGCGCATGGCCGGGCATCGCCGTCAGGTCGCCATCGGCGCCGGGCAGGCGCACCTCGCGCACCGGGACGGAAACCAGGTTCCGTTCCGGCGAGACGAGGTCGAACTGCATCGTGTCGGCCATGTCGCCCCCTTACGCCGCGTCAGCGGCGAGACGCTGAGCCTTGGCTTTCACATCCTCGATGCCGCCGACCATGTAGAAGGCCGCTTCCGGCAGGTGGTCGTATTCGCCGGCCACGACCGCCTTGAACGACTTGATCGTGTCCTCCAGCGGCACCTGCACGCCGTCCGAGCCGGTAAAGACCTTGGCGACGTCGAAGGGCTGCGACAGGAAACGCTGGATCTTCCGGGCGCGGGCCACGGTCAGCTTGTCCTCTTCCGACAGTTCGTCCATGCCGAGAATGGCGATGATGTCCTGGAGCGACTTGTATTTCTGCAAGATGCCCTGGACGTCGCGGGCGACCTGGTAATGCTCTTCGCCGACAACCGCCGGATCAAGGATCCGCGAGTTCGAGTCGAGCGGGTCCACGGCCGGGTAGATGCCCAGTTCCGAGATCGCGCGCGACAGCACGGTCGTGGCGTCGAGGTGCGCAAAGGTCGTGGCCGGGGCCGGGTCGGTAAGGTCGTCGGCCGGGACGTAGACGGCCTGGATCGAGGTGATCGAGCCGTTCTTGGTCGAGGTGATGCGTTCCTGCATCGCACCCATGTCGGTGGCCAGCGTCGGCTGGTAGCCCACGGCCGAGGGGATGCGGCCCAGAAGCGCCGACACTTCCGAACCCGCCTGGGTGAAGCGGAAGATGTTGTCGACGAAGAACAGAACGTCGGTCCCAGTGGCGTCGCGGAACTGCTCGGCCACGGTCAGGCCGGTCAGCGCAACGCGCATCCGCGCCCCCGGAGGCTCGTTCATCTGGCCATAGACCAGCGCCACCTGGGATTTCGACAGGTCGTCCGGCTTGATGACGCCCGATTCCACCATCTCGTGGTAAAGGTCGTTGCCCTCGCGGGTCCGTTCACCGACGCCCGCGAACACCGAATAGCCCGAGTGCACCTTGGCGATGTTGTTGATCAGTTCCATGATCAGAACCGTCTTGCCCACGCCGGCGCCGCCGAACAGGCCGATCTTGCCGCCCTTGGAATAGGGAGCCAGCAGGTCGATGACCTTGATGCCGGTGACCAGGATCTCGGACGCGGTCGCCTGGGCGGCGAAATCCGGGGCCTGCTGGTGGATGGCGCGGGTCTGGGTCGCTTCGACGGGGCCGCCTTCGTCGACGGGCTCGCCGACGACGTTCAGGATGCGGCCCAGCGTCGCGTCGCCGACCGGAACCATGATCGGGCCGCCGGTATCCTTGACCGGCAGGCCACGGACCAGACCTTCGGTCGCGTCCATGGCGATGGTGCGGACGGTGTTCTCGCCCAGGTGCTGGGCCACTTCCAGCACCAGGCGCTTGCCGTTGTTCTCGGTTTCCAGAGCGTTCAGAATCGCAGGAAGCTGACCGTCGAACTGCACGTCGACGACGGCGCCGATCACCTGCGTGATTTTTCCATTGGCCTCTGCCATGTCTCTACCTCTACGTGTCAGAGCGCCTCTGCGCCCGAGATGATTTCAATCAGTTCCTTGGTGATCGCGGCCTGACGCGAGCGGTTGTAGACCGTCGTCAGCCTGTCGATCATGTCGCCGGCGTTGCGCGTGGCGTTGTCCATGGCGGTCATCCGCGCGCCCTGCTCGGACGCCGCGTTCTCCAGCAGCGCCGCAAAGACCTGCGTCGCCACCGAGCGCGGCAGCAAGTCGTTCAGGATCGCGTTCTCGTCCGGTTCGTAGTCGTAGAGCGACGAAGCACCCGCCTCGCCTTCTTCGATCACGGCGGGGATCACCTGCCGCGCGGTCGGAACCTGGCTGATGACGGACTCGAAGCGGTTGTAGAACAGCGTCGCCACGTCGAACTCGCCGTTGTCGAACCGATCCAGGATCTCGTCCGCGATGGCGCGCGCGTTGTCATAGCCGATGCGCTTCACTTCGCTCAGATCGACGTGATTGACGAAAAGGTCGCCATATTCGCGCTTGAGCTGCTCGCGGCCCTTCTTGCCCACGGTCAGGATCGACACCTGCTTGCCCTGTGCCTGCAGCTCTTGCAGGCGCAGGCGGGCGAGCTTGACGATGGACGAGTTGAACCCGCCCGCAAGCCCGCGCTCCGAAGTCATCACCACCAGCAGGTGGCGGCGGTCTTCGCCGGTCCCCGCCAGCAGCCGCGGCGCCATGTCCGAGCCCGCCGCCGCAGCGGTCAGCCCGGCCATGACAGCGGCCATCCGGTCGGCATAGGGACGCGCGGCTTCCGCCGCTTCCTGCGCACGGCGCAGTTTCGCGGCGGCGACCATCTGCATCGCCTTGGTGATCTTGCGCGTGTTCTTGACGCTGCCGATCCGGTTCTTGAGGTCCTTGAGGCTGGGCATCTATCCCTCCCCTCAGGCGTAGGTCTTGGCGTAACCGTCCAGCGCTGCCTTGATCGCATCTTCAAGCTCGCCCGCCACCTTGCGGTCGTTCTTGGTCATGTCCTCAAGCAGATCGGCCTTCTGGTTGCGCAGATACTGGAGCAGCCCATGCTCCCATTTGGTCACGTCGCGAACCGGGATGCCGTCCAGGTAGCCCTTGGTGCCGGCATAGATGACGATGACGATCTCGGCATTGGTCAGCGGCGAGTATTGCGGCTGCTTCATCAACTCGGTCAGGCGCGCACCGCGGTTCAGCAGTTTCTGCGTCGCGGCGTCGAGGTCCGAGCCGAACTGCGCGAAGGCCGCCATCTCGCGATACTGGGCCAGTTCCAGCTTGACCGGGC
This sequence comes from Paracoccus sp. SSJ, assembly GCF_030234105.1. Lineage (NCBI taxonomy): Bacteria > Pseudomonadati > Pseudomonadota > Alphaproteobacteria > Rhodobacterales > Paracoccaceae > Paracoccus > Paracoccus sp. SSJ. Next base: position 151,485 of record NZ_JASSPE010000006.1, read on the forward strand.
CGGCGACGGATTTCATCGCCTTGGTCTGCGCCGCGGAACCCACGCGCGACACCGAAAGGCCGGTGTTCACGGCCGGGCGGATGCCCTGGAAGAACAGTTCGGTTTCCAGGAAGATCTGGCCGTCGGTGATCGAGATCACGTTGGTCGGGATGTAGGCCGACACGTCGCCCGCCTGCGTCTCGATGATCGGCAGCGCGGTCAGCGAGCCGGCGCCATTGGCCTCGTTCAGCTTGGCCGAACGCTCCAGCAGGCGCGAATGCAGGTAGAACACGTCGCCCGGATAGGCTTCGCGCCCCGGCGGGCGGCGCAGCAGCAGCGACATCTGGCGATAGGCCACGGCCTGTTTCGACAGGTCGTCATAGATGATCAGCGCATCCATGCCGTTGTCGCGGAAATATTCGCCCATCGCGGTGGCCGAATAGGGCGCCAGATACTGCATCGGCGCCGGGTCCGAGGCGGTCGCGGCCACGACGGTCGTGTAGGCCATGGCGCCGGTCTCTTCCAGCTTCTTCACCAGCTGGGCCACGGTCGAGCGCTTCTGGCCGACGGCGACATAGATGCAGTGCAGGGTCTTCATGCCATCGGCCTCGCGGCCGTTGTAGTTCGCCTGGTTCAGGATGGTGTCCAGCGCGATGGCGGTCTTGCCGGTCTGGCGGTCGCCGATGATCAGCTCGCGCTGGCCGCGGCCGACCGGGATCATGGCGTCCACCGATTTCAGGCCGGTCGCCATCGGCTCGTGCACCGATTTGCGCGGCATGATGCCGGGGGCCTTGACGTCGGCGATGCGGCGCTCGGAGGCGTTCAGCGGGCCCTTGCCGTCGATCGGGTTGCCAAGCGCGTCGACGACGCGGCCCAGCAGTTCCTTGCCGGCGGGGACTTCCACGATGGCGCCGGTGCGCTTGACGGTGTCGCCTTCCTTGATGTCGCGGTCGTCGCCGAAGATCACGACGCCGACGTTGTCGGTTTCAAGGTTCAGCACCATGCCGCGGATGCCGCCCGGGAATTCGACCATCTCGCCGGCCTGAACCTTGTCCAGGCCATAGACGCGGGCGATGCCGTCACCGACGGACAGCACCTGCCCGACCTCGGCCACCTCGGCGTCCTGACCGAAATTCTTGATCTGATCCTTGAGGATGGCCGAGATTTCGGCTGCCTGGATTCCCATTATCCGACCTCTTTCATAGCATTCTGGAGGGAGGCGAGCTTCGAGCGGATCGAACTGTCGATCATCTGCGAGCCCAGTTTGACGATCATGCCGCCGATGAGGCTTTCATCGACGCGCGCGTTCAGTTTCACCGTCTTGCCCGATTTCGCGGCCAGCGTATCGGCAAGCCGGGCCTTCTGTTCGTCCGTCAGCGCCTGGGCGCTGACCACGTCGGCGGTGACTTCGCCCTTCGCATCCGCGATCAGGTTGCGCAGCTTGGCCACGAATTGCGGCAGCGTGAACAGCCGGCGGTTGCGGGCCAGCAGGCGCAGGGTGTTGGCCAGCTCGGCCGACAGGCCCATGCGCTCGGACAGCGCGCCGACCGCGGCCTCTTGCTGCTGGCGGTCGTAAAGGGGCGAGAGGGTCAGGTCGCGCAGGTCCTGGCTGGCGTCATAGGCCGAGGCCAGGTCGTCGATCTGGGAGGACAGGGCGTCGATGCCGCCCGAGTCCCTGACCAGATCGAACAGGGCCTGCGCGTAACGCCCGGCGATATCAGCGGAAATCGAAGCGGAATTGGCCACGGTCATCCTTCCGGTTAGCGCAAGCTCCGCTGGCGGGCCGGCTGGCGGGCCGGTCTGTCGCGGAGCGCGGGTCAAGGGCGGGCCCTGGCATAATTCGGCTAGAGCCTTCCCGAAATCTGCGGCGTCTCTAGCAGGTGATTTTCCCTGCCGCAACCGCCTTGAACACGGAAAAATGAGCGTTTGCGACCCTTGGCCGAGGCCCGGCCGCAACCGATTGCGCAAACACCTCGCCCGGCAGGCCGCTCGCGCGCGGAAAGATTTCGCCGCGGCCGCCCCACGCGAGGGGATTCGCCGCGGGCGACCGGCCTCGCGCCTCAGCCCGGATCGCGCGCCGTCCGCCCCGCGCCCTGCCCCGCCGGGCGCGGCCGGGCGATACCCTCCAGCACGTCGAGCGGGCTCGGCACGCTGACGCGCCGCCCCGGCCCGACCGGCGCCTGCACCTGCTTGCTGAACTCGGTCAGCACCACGCCGGCAACCAGCACCTGGCTGATGCGCAGCCCCGCGCGTTCCCACATCTGCGCGCTTTTCAGCCAGAACCGCCGATCCGAGGGCGGGATGTAGAGCGCCGCCCCCGTGCGCTCGGTCACGAAGCCCGCCGCGCGGGCCTGCACCTCCAGCTGGCCTGCGGTATAGCTGCGGCCGAAGCCGAAGGGCGTGGTCTCGGATCGGGCCCAGAGCCCGGCCCGGTTCGGCACCATCACCAGCAGCCGCCCGCCCGGTCCCAGGACGCGCCACGCCTCGTCCATCAGCGCGGCCGGATGGTCCGCCGTCTCCAGCGCGTGCAGCAGCACCAGCCGGTCGACGCTGCCCGTATCCAGCGGCCAGGCCGTCTCTTCGCACAGGACCGAGCAGTTCGGCAGCCCGGCCGGCCAGGCCATCACCCCCTGCGGCCCCGGCATCAGCGAGATCACCCGCCGCGCCCGCGTCAGCCAGGGCCGCAGCAGCGGCGCGGCGAATCCATAGCCGGCAACGGTCATGCCCTGCGCCTGGTCGGGCGGCCATAGCCCGGTGAGCCGGTCGCGCAGCACGCGCTGCACCACCCGGCCAAGGGCGCGGGTATAATAGAATTTTCGCAGCTCGAATACGTCGTGATGCATTGCGCCTCCCGCCTCGCAAGGCCAGACTGCGGCAAAGAAAGGAATTTGCCAATGCCGCTGGAACTCGTTCCCGTCCGCTGCCTGACCGACAACTATGCCTGGCTCCTGCACGGGAACGGACGGACCGCGCTGGTCGATGCGCCGGAAGCGGCACCCATCCTGGCAGAATTGGCCGCGCGCGGATGGTCGCTGGACCAGATCGCGCTGACCCATCACCACGCCGACCATATCCAGGCCGTGCCCGAGTTGGTGGACAGGACCGGGGCCTGGGTCGTAGGCAATGCCGGCGACGCCACCCGGCTGCCGCCCCTGGACCAGCCCGTCCGCCCTGGCGAACGCTTCACCCTTTGCGGAGAGGACGCCGAGGTCATCGACGTGCCGGGCCACACCATCGGCCATGTCGCCTTTCACCTGCCCGCCTCGGCCATGGTGTTCACCGCCGACAGCCTGATGGCGCTTGGCTGCGGCCGGCTGTTCGAGGGCGATGCCGACATGATGTGGGCCAGCCTCTCGCGCCTGAACGCCCTGCCTGCGGAAACGCTGGTTTGCTCGGGACATGATTATTGCCGCGGCAACGGCGCCTTCGCCCTGTCGGTGGAGCCCGGCAACGCCGCATTGCAGAAACGACTGGCCGAGACGGCGGCGGGCCAACGCCCCTGCGCCCCCTCCACCCTGGCCGAGGAGCGGGCCACGAATCCTTTCCTGCGGGTCAGGGAACTGGCGGATTCCCTGGGCCTGCAAGGGGCTTCCGATGCCGCGGTCTTTGCCGAGCTTCGCGCCAGGAAGGATCGCTTCTGACGTGTTTCCGCAACGCAGCAAGGAAAATCGGCACGATGCGGCAGTCCATTTCGCAAGGGCCATTCCGCAAGGCCGCATGCTTGAAATCCGGCCGGCCTGCTATCACATCTGCCTCAACCGCGGAGAATCCGCAGGCGTGGACGCAAATACCGCTTGAATTGCGCGCCAATCCACCAAATCTTAACTGTATCGTGACAGTCTGGTCAGGTGGACCGCTAAATCTGGCGGCCCATACCGCCAGCCGACTGACAGGAGCTTGAAGTGCCGTCCTTTTCGACCTCGTTGGAACAGGCCATCCATGCCGCGCTCGCGCTGGCCAACGAACATCGCCATGAGCTTGCCACGCTCGAGCACCTGTTGCTCGCGCTGACGGAAGAGCCCGATGCCGTGAAGGTGATGCGGGCTTGCAATGTCGATCTGGACGAGTTGCGCCGGATGCTGGTCGAGTTCATCGAGGACGACCTTTCGACCCTCATCACCGATGTCGAGGGTTCCGAGGCCGTCCCCACCGCCGCATTCCAGCGCGTGATCCAGCGCGCTGCGATCCATGTCCAAAGCTCGGGCCGGACCGAGGTGACGGGGGCGAACGTCCTGGTCGCCATCTTCGCCGAGCGGGAATCGAACGCCGCCTTCTTCCTGCAGGAACTGGACATGACGCGCTACGACGCGGTGAATTTCATCGCCCATGGCGTCGCCAAGAACCCGTCCTTCTCGGAAAACCGCCCGGTCCAGGGCGCCGAACAGCAGGACCAGGCCCAGGCGGAAACCGCCCAGGCCAAGGACGAATCCGCGCTGGCGAAATATTGCGTCGACCTCAACAAGAAGGCCGCCAAGGGCGATGTCGATCCCCTGATCGGCCGCGCCGACGAGGTGGAGCGCTGCATCCAGGTGCTCTGCCGCCGGCGCAAGAACAACCCGCTGCTGGTCGGCGATCCCGGCGTCGGCAAGACCGCCATCGCCGAAGGGCTGGCATTGAAGATCACCCGGGGCGAGACGCCGGACGTGCTGGCGGGCTCGACCATCTTCTCGCTCGACATGGGCGCGCTTCTGGCCGGCACCCGCTATCGCGGCGATTTCGAGGAGCGGCTGAAAGCCGTCGTCAAGGAGTTGGAGGACCACCCCGACGCCATCCTCTTCATCGACGAGATCCATACGGTGATCGGCGCCGGCGCCACGTCCGGGGGCGCGATGGACGCCTCGAACCTGCTGAAGCCCGCATTGGCCGGCGGCAAGCTGCGCTGCATGGGCTCGACCACCTACAAGGAATTCCGCCAGCATTTCGAAAAGGACCGCGCGCTGTCGCGCCGCTTCCAGAAGATCGACGTGAACGAGCCGACCGTGCCCGACACGATCAAGATCCTGATGGGGCTGAAGCCCAGCTTCGAAAAGCATCACGACCTGCGCTACACCAATGACGCGATCAAGATGGCGGTCGAGTTGTCGGCACGCTACATCCACGACCGCAAGCTGCCCGACAAGGCCATCGACGTGATCGACGAGGCCGGCGCCGCGCAGCATCTGGTCGCGGAAAGCAAGCGCCGCAAGACCATCGGCCCCAAGGAGATCGAGGCAGTGGTGGCCAAGATCGCCCGCATCCCCCCGAAAAGCGTCTCCAAGGACGATGCGGCGGTGCTCAAGGACCTGGACGCAACGCTCAAGCGCCTGGTCTTCGGCCAGGATGCGGCGATCGAGGCACTGTCCTCGGCCATCAAGCTGGCACGGGCCGGGCTGCGCGAACCTGAAAAGCCGATCGGCAACTATCTCTTCGCGGGCCCGACCGGCGTCGGCAAGACCGAGGTCGCCAAGCAGCTCGCTTCGACGCTCGGCGTGGAGCTGCTGCGCTTCGACATGTCGGAATATATGGAGAAGCATGCGGTCAGCCGGCTGATCGGCGCGCCTCCGGGCTATGTCGGCTTCGACCAAGGCGGGCTTCTGACCGATGGCGTGGACCAGCATCCGCATTGCGTGCTGCTGCTCGACGAGATCGAAAAGGCGCATCCGGATGTCTACAACATCCTGCTGCAGGTCATGGATCACGGCAAGCTGACGGACCATAACGGCCGCCAGGTGGATTTCCGCAATGTGATCCTGATCATGACCTCGAACGCCGGTGCGGCGGACCAGGCCAAGGCCGCCTTCGGCTTCGGCCGCGAGCGGCGCGAGGGCGAGGATACCGCCGCCATCGAGCGCACCTTCACGCCCGAATTCCGCAATCGCCTGGATGCGGTCATCAGCTTCGCGCCGCTCTCGCGCGAGATCATCGTGCAGGTGGTCGAGAAATTCGTCCTCCAGCTCGAGGCCCAGCTGATCGACCGTGGCGTCCATATCGAACTGACCGCCGAGGCCGCCGACTGGCTGGCCGAACGCGGCTATGATGAAAAGATGGGCGCCCGCCCGTTGGGCCGCGTGATCCAGGAAACGATCAAGAAGCCCCTGGCCGAAGAGTTGCTGTTCGGCCGATTGACCAAGGGCGGGGTGGTCCGGGTGCGGATCGAGGACGACAAGCCGGTCTTCGACATCACCGGCCCCGAAACGCCCAGGATCAGCAACTCCAAGCCGCCGCTGCTGACCGCGGATTGATCCAGACCCAAGGGCGATGCCAACCGGCGTCGCCCTTTTCGGTTCAGGCAGCCAGAAAAGCGGTTCACCGTCTCATGACCACCGCCCCCCCCGAATGCCGCAAACGATCCCGCCGCGGGCTTAACCGGCACCCGCTACTCGCGGACCTTCGGCACAACGGTGCCAGAACTCCAAACAGCCCCGCCGCACATCACACACGCACTCTCCCGCTCCCGATCCTGTCTTTCCGTTGTCCAAATACCCCGGGGGTCCGGGGGCAGCGCCCCCGGTCCGGCCATGCGGCGATCACCGGCCTCAACCCTTGGCCTTGCCTTCCTTGATCTTCGCTGCCAGTTCCTTGGCGATGGCGAAGCTGCCCTTGATGCGGTCGGCATCGGTCGGCCAGTCGCGCAGGATGACGATCCGGTTGTCGGTGACCTTGGCCTGGCCGCGCTGCTCGTGGATGAACTCAACCAGCCCTGCCGGGTTCGGGAACTTGTCGCCGTGGAACTGGATGGTCGCGCCCTTCGGACCCGCATCCAGCTTGGCGATATTCGCCCGCTTGGCCATGGCCTTGATGCGGATGACCAGCAAGAGCGTGTTCACCTCGCGCGGCAAGGGACCGAAGCGGTCGATCAGCTCGGCGGCAAAACCCTCCAGCTCGACCTTGGTCGTCAACTCGGCCAACCGGCGGTAAAGGCCCAGCCGCACGTCCAGATCCGGCACATAGCCTTCCGGAATCGTCACCGGCACGCCCAGGTTCAGCTGCGGCGCCCATTCGTCCTCGGGCGTGCCCTCGATCTCGCCGGATTTCAGCTTGGCGATGGTCTCCTCCAGCATCTGCTGGTAAAGTTCGAAGCCGACCTCCTTGATATGGCCCGACTGCTCTTCGCCCAGAAGGTTTCCCGCACCGCGCAGGTCCAGATCCTGCGAGGCCAGGTTGAACCCTGCCCCCAGGCTGTCGATGGCGCCCAGGAACTTCAGCCGCCGCATCGCCTGCGGCGTCAAGGGCACCCGCGGCTTGGTGGTCAGGTAGCAATAGGCTCGGGTCTTCGAACGCCCGACCCGGCCGCGGATCTGGTATAGCTGCGCCAGGCCGAACATGTCGGCGCGCCAGACCACCATGGTATTCGCGGTCGGTATGTCCAGCCCCGATTCGACGATGGTCGTCGCCAGCAGCACATCCGCCCCGCGGTCGTAAAAGGCGTTCATGCGGCGGTCCAGGTCGCCCGCCGCCAACTGGCCATGGGCAACGATGGTGCTGACCTCAGGCACATGCTCGCGCAGCCATTCCTCGACCTCCGGCAGGTCGGCCAGGCGCGGGACGACGAAAAAGCTCTGCCCGCCGCGATATTTCTCGCGCAAGAGCGCCTCGCGGATGGTCACGCCGTCGAATTCGCTGACATAGGTGCGGATCGACAGCCGGTCGACCGGCGGCGTGCCGATGATCGACAGGTCGCGCACGCCCGTCAGCGACAGTTGCAAGGTGCGCGGGATCGGCGTCGCGGTCAGGGTCAGGACATGGATGTCGCTGCGCAGCTCCTTCAGCCGCTCCTTGTGAGCGACGCCGAAATGCTGTTCCTCGTCCACGATCAAGAGGCCCAGGTTCTTGAAGCGCACCTGCTTCGACAGCACGGCATGGGTGCCGACGACGATATCGACCGTGCCCTCGGCAAGGCCCTTGCGGGTCTCGGTGGCATCCTTGGCCGAAACGAAGCGCGACAACGGCCGGACATTGATGGCCGTGCCGCGGAAGCGTTCGGCGAAGGTGCGGAAATGCTGCCGCGCCAGCAGCGTCGTCGGCGCCACCACCGCCACCTGCCGCCCCTGCGAGGCGGCGATGAAGGCGGCGCGCATGGCGACCTCGGTCTTGCCGAAGCCGACGTCGCCCACGACCAGCCGGTCCATGGGCCGGCCGGCGGCCAGATCCTCGGCCACGTCGGCGATGGCGCTGGCCTGGTCCTCGGTCTCGGCATAGGGAAAGCGGGCGGCAAAGCTTTCGATCTCGTGATGCTCGGGCTCCAGCACCGGGGCGGGGCGCAGCATACGCTCGGCCGCGACGCGCATCAGCTTGTCGGCGATCAGCTTGATGCGTTCCTTCAGCCGGGCCTTGCGCGCCTGCCAGGCGCCGCCGCCCAGCTTGTCGAGCAAGCCCTCCTCGTGCCCATAGCGGCTGAGCAACTCGATATTCTCGACCGGCAGGTAAAGCCGGTCGCCGCCGGCATATTCCAGCGCCACGCAATCATGCGGCACGCCGAGCGCCTTGACGGTTTCCAGCCCGGTATAGCGGCCGATGCCGTGCTCGACATGCACGACCAGGTCGCCGGGGGTCAGCGTGGTGGTGTCGCGCAGGAAATTCTCGGCCTTGCGGCGCCGTTTCGCGCCCCGGATCAGCCGGTCGCCCAGCACGTCCTGTTCCGAGATTACCGCCAGTGCGCCGGTGGCCGAGCCGTCCGAGGTAAAGCCCTCTTCCAGCGGCCAGACCGCCAGACCCAACGCACCGGGCTGGTCCGGCAGGTCGCGCAGGTCGGCAATGGGCTTGGCGCCCTTGATCCCCTCATCGGCAATCAGCCCGGCAAGCCGCTCGCGCGCGCCTTCCGAGAAGCTGGCGATCACCACGCGGCGCGAGGCTTGAATGTTTCGAATATGATCGACAAGTGCCTTGAAAAGATTTCCCTTCTCGGCTTGCCGTTCGGGTGCGAAGTTGCGACCGACGCGGCCTCCGGCATCCAGAATCCCCGGTCCCGGGGGCTGGGGCAGGACCGAAAGCCGCAGCATGCGATGCGCGGCCAGCCAGCGCGCCCATTCCGCCTCGTCGGGGAACATCTGGCCGGGCGGGACCGGGCGATAGACCGCGTCGGCGCTGCTCTTGCGGGCCAGCGCCTCGCGCCGGGCCTCGAACTGTTCGGTGATGGTGTGCCAGCGCGCATCGCGGACCTGGTCCAGATGGTCGTCCGCGACCACCGAGGCGCCGGGCAGATAGTCGAACAGGCTTTCCAGCCGCACGTGGAACCAGGGCAGCCAATGTTCCATGCCGGCCATCTTGCGGCCGGCGCTGATGCCTTCGTAAAGCGGATCGTTGGCGCCGCCGCCGTATTCGGCACGGTAGTTCTGGCGAAAACGGGTGATGGCGGCTTCGTCCAGGATCACCTCGGACATGGGCGCAAGCTCGATCCGGTCTAGCTTTTCGATGGAACGCTGTGTTTCCGCATCGAATCTGCGCGCGCCGTCCAAGACGTCGCCGAACATGTCCAGCCGGATCGGGCCGGTGTCGCCGGGAGGAAAGATGTCGATGATGCCGCCCCGGACGGCGAAATCGCCAGGCTCGGTCACGGTCGGCGCCTGCACGAAGCCCATGCGGGCAAGAAAGGCGCGCAAGGCCCCCTCGTCCATGCGGTCGCCGACGGCGGCCGAGAAGCCGGCATCGCGCAGCGCCTCGCGCGCAGGCACGCGCTGCATGGCGGCCGACAGCGTGGTCAGCAGCACGAACGGCCCCTTCAGCGCGCCATGCGCCAGCGCCGTCAGCACCGCCATGCGCGCCGCCATCACGCCGGGGGCGGGCGAGACGCGGTCATAGGGCGTCGTGTCCCAGGCCGGAAACTCCAGCACCGCGGCCGAGGGCGCGAAGAACCCCAACGCAGCCCGCATCGCGGCCATGCGCCGGTCGTCGCGGGCGATATGGATGACGGGATTGCCGCGGGACAGTTCGCGCGCGATCAGCGCGGCGTCCATGCCCTCGGGCGCGCCGGACAGGGTCAGGTGTTCGGGAAGCGGTGCCATGCGCCCCGAGGTAAAGCCGGCATCGGCGAAGTCAAGGCCGAGTCAATAGCCGAAGGGATGCACGATCATCCAGATCGCGCCGTAAAAGGCCGTCAGCGCCACCGCCAGGATCGACATCGCCACGATCACCACCCGGTGACGGCGCATCAGCCGCGCCGCCCGGAGCCCGGCCTCGTTCACCGGCATGCCCACCTCGGCCTGGGCCAGCACGGCGCGCAGCCGCCGCGCCAGCCGCAATTCCAGCGCGAAAAGCAGCGCGAAGGGCAGGATCAGCAACACCAACGCCTGCGCCATCTCCAGCCCGTAGCCGAAGCCCAGGATGGCCAGCGTGGTCAGCAGGAAAGCGCCCAGTCCCATGAGGACCGGCCCCTCGCGCCGGTCGACGCGCCAGCGCGGCAGGGTCAGCGACAGCCAGTCGAGCAGGGTCAGCGCCGCCGGATCGTCCCGGGGGCCGGGCTCGGCGCGGATCGCGCCGGCGATCACGTCCGCGGGCACGCCCAGGATGCGCCGCCCCGCCAGGGTCCAGGCCAGGGTCAGGATCACCCAGAACCAGATCGAGCCGAAGGACCGGCTGTCCAGCAGGGCGAGGATTCCCTCGGGTCGGGGCACGTCTTCTCCTTGCAGCGGTTGCGTCAGGCAAACTAACCTTGGCCGGCGCAAAGGAAAACCGTGATTTTCCGCCCCCGCCGCCAAGGGGTTGCACCCTGCCGGCCCAGGGTGCAGTTTCAGGCCCAGTCTACCCCAGTCACAGGCCCCGCCCATGTCCCCGAACCCGATCGTCGCCCCCTTTCCCGCCGCGCGCCTGCGCCGGCTGCGCCGCACCCCCGCCCTGCGCGCGATGGTGACCGAGGTGGACCTGACCCCCGCGAACCTGATCTGGCCGATCTTCGTGACCGAGATCGCCGGCGGCGAGGGCGAGATCCCCTCGATGCCCGGGGTCGAGCGGCTGACGCTGGAGGGCGCGAAACGCGCGGCGGAAACCGCGATGCGGCTGGGCATCCCGGCGATCTGCATCTTTCCGCATTCCGACCCGGACCTGAAGACCGAAGGCTGCGAACGCGCCTGGGACCCCCAGAACATCGGCAACCGCGCCATCCGCGCCATCAAGGAGGTGGCGCCCGAACTGGCGGTGATGACCGACATCGCGCTGGACCCCTATAACGCCAACGGCCATGACGGGCTGGTGCGCGACGGCGTGATCCTGAACGACGAGACGGTCGAGGCGCTTGGCCGCATGGCGCTGGTGCAGGCCGAGGCGGGGGCGGATATCCTGGGCCCCTCGGACATGATGGACGGGCGCATCGGCGCATTGCGCGGGCTGCTGGAGGCGAACGGCCACAAGGACGTGGCGATCCTGTCCTATGCGGCGAAATTCGCCAGCGGGTTCTATGGCCCGTTCCGCGACGCGGTGGGCGCCTCGGGGCGGCTCGTCGGCGACAAGAAGACCTATCAGGTGAACCCGGCGAACCGCGAGGAGGCGATGCGCTGCGTCGCCCGCGACCTGGCCGAGGGTGCCGACATGGTCATGGTCAAGCCGGGAATGCCCTATCTGGACATCTGCCGCATGGTGAGGGACCAATTCGCGGCACCGACCTTCGCCTATCAGGTCAGCGGCGAATACGCGATGATCGAGGGCGCGATCCGCAACGGCTGGCTGACGCGCGAGGTGGTGGTCGAAAGCCTGCTGGCCTTCCGCCGCGCCGGCTGCGACGGCATCCTGACCTATTACGCGCCGCAGGTGGCCGAAAGGCTGGCATGAGGCCGCCCGGTCCTTTATCATCGCCGCCTTACAGGCGGGCCAGCCGCCGATCAGGGAACGAGGGCGAAAGATGATGTATTCCAAGCGGATGAGCCGGCGCCTGGTGCTGCTGGGCGGTGCGGCGCTGGGGCTGGCGGGCTGCTCGAACGCGGTCGGGCAGGATGCGCCCTCGCGGCTGGACGCGCGGGTCGATGCGACGCGGGATTTCCTGCGGCGCAGCTATCCCAACGTGGCGCCCATGGTGCAGAACGCCAAGGGCGTGCTCTACATGCCGCTGATGACCGAGGCGGGATTCGGCGTCGGCGGCGCCTATGGCCAGGGCGCGCTGCGCATCAACGACGTGACGGTGGACTACTACTCGGCGACGCAGGCCAGCGTCGGCTTCCAGATCGGCGCACAGCAATATGCGCATGTGCTGATCTTCCAGACCGATGCCGCGCTGGCCGATTTCCGCAGGGCGCCGGGCTGGGTGGCCGAGGCCGGGGCCTATTACGCCCTGCCCGCCGGCGGCGTCTCGATGGGCACCGACACCATCACCTCGCAGCAGCCGGTGGTGGCGATGGTATTCGGCCAGTCCGGGCTGATGGCCGGCGCCTCGATCGCGGGGACGAAATACACCCGCATCATCCCCTCGACCTTCTGAGGTTCGACCTTCCGAGGGACGAAAATCGAAAAGGCCGGGCGCCCTGCCCGGCCTTTTTCGTTTCAGCTGCCGTGGATGATGCGGACGTAGTTGCGCGTCTCGCGATAGGGCGGCACGCCGCCGTATTTCGCCACCGCCCCCGGCCCGGCATTATAGGCCGCCAGCGCCAGCCGCCAGTTGCCGAAGGTGTTGTACATCATGCGCAGATAGCGCGCGCCGCCTTCCAGGTTCTGGATCGGGTCGTTCGGATCGACGCCCAGCTTGGCAGCGGTGCCAGGCATCAGCTGCGCCAGCCCGCGCGCGCCCTTGTGCGAGCGTGCCGACGGGTTCCAGCCCGATTCCTGCTGCACGAGGCGCAGGAACAGATCCTCGGGGACGCCATGCTTGCGGGCCATGGCGCGGGCATGGGGCAGATACTGGCTGCGCCGGTTGCCGTTATAGGCGGGAACGGCTGTGGGCAGGTCGAGCTCGACCACGCTCTTGGTCGAAGTGCCGCCCGGGCGCAGCCGGGCCGATTGCTGGTATTGCCCGGCCAGGCGCGAATCCATCAGCCGGGTCTGGCGCTCGAACTGCGCCTGTCGCGACTTGCCGCTTTTCACCTGCAGCCGCAGCCCTTCGGCCGCAGCGGGCGCAGCCAGCCCAGCCGAAAGCGTCAGGGCCATTACGGCCCGGCCCAACCGGCGCAGCATCGCCTGATCGCGTGAAAGCATTACTGGTCCCTCATGCATGGCGTTGTCTTTTTTGTGCGGCACTATAGCGCAAAGCCGGGCCGGCGCCGCAAGAGGATTTCACGGCGCGCGCAGCAACGGAATCTTCGGCGGATTTCCGCCGATCATCGGCGCGACGTCATTCCATTGGCCCCCGACGCCATTCCGCTTGCCCCTGCGGCCCATCACGCGCTACACCCGCGCGGGAACGAAGACAACGAAAGGGACCGCGGCATGGCAGGCAGCGTGAACAAGGTGATCCTGGTCGGCAACCTGGGCCAAGACCCGGAGGTCCGCAGCTTCCAGAACGGCGGCAAGGTCGCCAACCTGCGGATCGCCACCAGCGAGCAGTGGAAGGACCGCAACACCGGCGAGCGTCGCGAGCGCACGGAATGGCACACGGTGGTGATCTATTCCGAACCGCTGGTCCGCGTGGCCGAGCAATTCCTGAAAAAGGGCTCCAAGGTCTATGTCGAAGGCCAGCTGGAAACCCGCAAATGGCAGGACCAGAGCGGCAACGACCGCTATTCGACCGAGGTCGCGCTGCGCCCCTTCCGCAGCGAGTTGCATATGCTCGACAGCCGCGGCGGCGCGGGCGGCGGCGGTGGCCGCGATGAAGGCTATGGCGGCGGCAGTTACGGCGGTGGCTCTTCCGGCGGCAGCTCGTCCGGGGGCGGATATTCCTCGGGCGGCGGTGGCGGCCAGTCGCAGAGCCGCCCCGATTTCGACGACGACATCCCGTTCTAAAGCGGCCGGGCGGCCATTTCGGCCGCCACGGCATCGTCGATCGGCGTGCCGTAGGTCATCAGGATATAGCCCAGGACCGAATAGAAGCCGACGGTGGCGATCAGGTCCATGACCGCCTCGCGCCCAAGGGCCTGCGCCAGTTCGGCCTCCAGCGTCTCGGGCAGGCGGCGCTGGTCGAAAAGCGCATCGACCGCCGCCGCGATCAGCCCGTCCTCGCCCCCCGGCATGCCTTCGCCCTCGCCGCGCATGGCAAGGATGCGCTCGTCCGCCATGCCAAGCGCCCGCGCACGGCTGACGTGATGTGCCCATTCATAGGCCGAGCCCATGCGATGGGCCGCCCGCAGGATCACCAGTTCCGAGCGGATCGGGCCAAGCGCGGTATCCTTGACGACATGCTGGCGCAGCGGCGCCCAGGCCCGCAACAGCGCGGGGTGATGGGCCATGGTGCGATAGACGTTCAGCGCCCCGGCAAAACCCTGGCGCAGGTCGAGGATCTCTGCGGGCCAGTCGGCATCCGCAAGCGGCGGGCAGGAAGAGGTCATGAAAAGCTCCGGTCAGGGGAAATATTTCGCATAGATCTCGGGCGCACGATCGGCCCAGATGCCGGTGAAGCCGCGATAGCGGGCGATCTGCGCCAGGTCGATCTCGACCCGCAGCACGTCCTCGCCATCATGGTCCAGCGCACCCAGCACGGCGCCGTCGGGCGCCAGCGCGCAGGAGCGCCCGAAAAAGCGCTGCCCGCCATGGCTGCCGCTGCGGTTGCAGCTGAGGAAGAATACGCCGTTCTCGGTCGCGCGCGTATAGGCGCGGTGCAGGAACAGCGCCTCGTCGGGGACCGGCACATCCTCGGCGCCGAACGAGGCCCAGACCGAGGTCACGATCCCCGCGCCCTGCATGGCCATGATGCGGGTGATCTCGGGAAAGCGGATGTCGTAGCAGATCTGCATCCCCAGCCGCGTCTCGCCGAAGGCAAAGCTCTCGATCCGGTCGCCGCGGGTGAAATACAGCTTTTCGTTCTGCCATTGGTGGATCTTGGCATAGCAGCCCAGAACCCCCTGCGGACCGATCAGCAGCGAGCAGTTGCGCATCACGCCCTCGCGCAGCGGATCGCGCAGGCCCATGCCGATGACGACATGGGTGCCGTGCCGCTGCGCCGCCTCGGCCAGCGCGGCGATCTCAGGCCCGTCCGGCGCGGCGCAGGCGCGATGCAGCGCGCCGGCATAATCCGCCGGCGGCAGGGTCATCGCCCCGCCGGGGACCAGCGGCTCGACATAGCCGGTATTGGCGAGTTCGGGAAACAGGATCAACTGCGCGCCGCGTCCCGCCTCGGCGGCGATATGGTCGTGGATGCGGCGCAGGTTCCGGGCGGGGTCCAGCGCCGCCACGTCCATCTGGACCAGGCTCGCGGCGATCATGCCGGCACCTCCAGCCGCCGGCCGGAGGCGAAGTCCCAGTCGCGGCCGGGTGCGGCGGCGATCAGCGCGCGGGTATAGTCGTGGCGCGGATGGGCCAGCACCTCGGCCGCCGGGCCATGCTCGACCACCGAACCGCGCCGCATCACCATCACCTCGTCGCAGATCTGGGCGGCGACGCGCAGGTCGTGGGTGATGAACAGGATGGCCAGATCGCGCTTGGCCTGCAATTCGGCCAGCAGGTCCAGCACCTGCGCCTGAACCGAGACGTCCAGAGCCGAGACCGCCTCGTCCGCCACGATCACCTCGGGGTCCATCATCAGCGCGCGGGCGATGGCGATGCGCTGGCGCTGCCCGCCCGAGAACTGGTGCGGAAAGCGCCGCAGGCTGGCGCGCGGCAAGCCGACGACCTCGATCAGCTCGCCCGCGCGTTCCAGCGCCGAGGCTCGGCTTTCGCCCATGTTCAGCGGCCCCTCGATCATGCTTTCGGCAATGCGCAGCCGCGGGTTCAGCGAGCGGTTGGGGTCCTGGAACACCATCTGCACCCGACGCCGCGCCGGGGCCAGCGCCCTGGCGCCTCGCAAGCGGGCGATGTCCTGGCCGCCGACGCGGATCTCGCCGCCGCTGGGATCCTCCAGCCGCAGCACGCAACGCGCCACCGTGGACTTGCCCGAGCCGCTTTCGCCGACGATGCCCAGCGTGCGGCCCTGCGCCAGCCGAAAGCTGACCCGGTCCACCGCATGGACGCGATGCGGCGCTCGGCCCAGCAATTGCGCCGGCAGCGAGCCGATCTGGAAGACCTTCTCAAGCGCGCTGACCTCGATGGCGGGCGGCCCGGCCGCCTCGGGACGCGGCGCGCGCGGGACCAGCGAGGGCACGGCGCGCAGCAGCGCCTGGGTATAGGGCTGGGTGGGGCGGCTCAGCACCTGCCCGACCGGGCCGGCCTCGACCATCTCGCCATGGCGCATGACGCAGACGCGGTCTGCGATATCGGCCACCACCCCCATGTCGTGGGTGATGAACAGCACGGCGGTATTCTGCTGCTCCTGCAATTCGCGGATCAGGCTCAGGATCTGCTTCTGGGTGGTCACGTCCAGCGCGGTCGTCGGCTCGTCGGCGATCAGCAGCCGGGGCTTCAGCGCCAGCGCCATGGCGATCATCACCCGCTGGCGCTGGCCGCCGGACAGCTGGTGCGGATAGCTGTCATAGATGCGCGGCGGATCGGGCAGGTGCACCGAGGCAAAGACCTCCAGCGCCGCCTGCCGCCGCTCGGCCGGGCTCATCCGGCGGTGAGCGCGATAGACCTCGTCCATCTGCAGGCCGATCTTCAGCACCGGGTTCAGCGCGGTCATCGGCTCCTGAAAGATCATCGCCATGTCCGAGCCGCGCAGCGTCTTGGTCCGCGCCAGCGTCGCGGTCAGGATCTCTTCTCCGTTCAGCCTGACCGAGCCGGCGGTCGCGCGCAGCTCGCCCTGAGGCAGCAGGTCCATCGTCACCAGCGAGGTCACGGACTTGCCCGAGCCGGATTCGCCGACCAGGCAGACCGTCTCGCCCGGCGCGATGTCGAAGCCGATGCCCTTGAGGATCTCGACCGGCTCGCGGCCGCAGGTCGAGACGCGCAGGTCGCGGATCGACAGCACCGGCTGGGCGGCATTGGCGTGATCGGCCATCAATCGGCCCTCCCCTTCATCTTCGGGTCCAGGCGGTCGCGCAGCGCGTCGCCCAGAAGGTTGATCGACAGGATGCACAGCGACAGCACGATGGCCGGCCAGAACACCAGCCAGGGCCGCATGGCGAAGTAAAGCCGCCCCTCGGCCATGATGTTGCCCCAGGTCGGGATCTCGGTGCCGATGCCGACCCCCAGGAAGGACAGCGCCGCCTCGGTCAGGATGGCGGAGGCGTAGATATAGGTCGCCTGCACGATCAGCGGCGCGATGGTCGCCGGCAGCAGGTGGCGCAGGATCAGCCGGGGCGCGGGCGTGCCCAGCAGCTGGGCTGCCTCGACATAGGGTTCGGCCCGCGCCGCCAGCACGCGCGAGCGCACCAGCCGCACCACCTGCGGGATCTCGGGGATCATGATGGCGATGATGACCGTGACCAGCCCCGCCTTGTTCAGTGCGACGATGGCGATGGCCAGCAGGATGCCGGGAATGGCCATCATCCCGTCCATCAGCCGCATCAGCACCGCGTCGAGGCCGCGGAACCAGCCGGCCAGCAGGCCCAGCGGCAGGCCGATCAGGATCGCGCCCGCCGCCACGCCAGCCCCCACCACCAGCGAGACGCGGGCGCCATGGATGATGCGGGAATAAAGGTCGCGGCCGAAGCTGTCGGTGCCCAGCCAATAGGTCTCGGATGCGGGTTGCAGCCGCATGGCGGCATTGATCCGCGTCGGCTCGAAATTCGCCAGCTGCGGGGCAAGGATCGCCATGACAAGGGCGGCGGCAAGGATCGCCAGCGACAGGATGACGGTCCAATGCGGCAGGTTGCCTGCCAGCCGGCGGCGCGGCAGCGCGGGATTCAGGGGCGTCGTCATTGGTAGCGTATCCTCGGATCGGTCAGCGCATAGGAGATGTCGATCAGCAGGTTGATCACGACATAGGTGCCGGCGGTCAGCAGGATGATCGCCTGGATCAGCGGATAATCCCGCGCCAGAACCGCATCGACCACCAGCCGGCCAAGGCCGGGGACGTTGAACACCGTCTCTGTCACCACCACGCCCGAGATCATCATGGCAAAGCCGGTGCCGACCACGGTCAGGATCGGGATGGCGGCATTGCGCAGCGCGTGGCGGAACAGGATCACCCGCTCGGACAGGCCCTTGGCGCGGGCGGTGCGGATGTAATCCTCGCGCAGCACCTCGAGCATGGCGGCCCGCGTCATGCGCGAGACCAGTGCGATATAGATCGAGGAAAGCGCAAGCCCGGGCAGGAAGATGCGGTGCAGGAAGGGCCAGAACCCCTCGGCCAGCGGCCTGTAGCCCTGCACGGGGAACCATTTCAGATGCACGGCGAAGATGCCGATCAGCACATAGCCGATGACGAAGATCGGCACCGAAAAGCCCAGCACCGACAGCGACATGACCAGCCGGTCCACCAGCCCGCCATGGCGGCGCGCGGCGACGACGCCCAGCGGCAGCGAGATCACCACGGTCAGCACCATGGCGACCGTCGCCAGCGCCAGCGTCGGGCCGATGCGCTGGCCGATCATCTCCAGCACCGGGCGCTGCGAGATCAGCGAATGGCCGAAATCGCCGCGCAGCATGTTGCCGATCCAGGTTGTGAACTGCGTGGCCAGCGGCGCATCGAGGCCAAGGCTGTCGCGGATCGCGGCGATCTGCTCGGGGCTGGCCTGATCGCCGGCGATGGCCTGCGCCGGATCGCCCGGCGTCAGCCGCAACAGCATGAACACGATCAGCGCGATCAGGAACATGACGGGCACCGCCATCAGCAGGCGGCGCAGCAGGTAATAGAGCATGGCGACCTCTCGTGAAGCGTCGGGGCGCGGGCAAGGCCCGCGCGCCCGGACCTGCTTAATCGGGCTTCTTCACGCCCCAGAACAGGGTGATCGGACCGGGTTGCAGCTCGGTGATCCCGTCCCGCCAGGCGGCGACCGACTGGAACTCGCCGGCATTGTAGTAGAAGCCCTGGTCATAGGCGATCTGCTGGATCTCGGCGGCGATGCGCTTTTGCTCGTCCAGGTCGGTGGCGACCAGATACTGCTCGCGCAGCGCCTCGATCTCGGGGCTGGCCGGCCAGCCGGACCAGGCGTTGTCGCTGCCCGAGCCATCCAGCAGCGCATGGACCAGCGGGTTCCAGATCCCGGTCACGCCCCAATAGGTAAAGAGCATGTTCCAGCCGCCCTCGGCCACCGGCTGCCAGCCGTTCTTGCGCGATTGCAGCGTGGCCCAGTCCATCGAGGCGACCTCGACCGCAAAGCCGGCCTCGCGCAGCCGCTCGGCGGCGACGATGGGCTGGGTGGACAGGATGGTCAGGTCGGTCGGCTGCATCATCAGCACCGGGGTTCCGTCATAGCCTGCGGCCTTCAGGATCTCCTGCGCCTTGGCCATGCGCTCCTCGGCGCTGCCGGCCAGGTATTCCGAGCCGGCATCCGATGCCAGCGGCACCTCGCAGCCGTAATCCGAGGCGCAGAGCGTGTAGTATTCCGGGTCGCCGATGGCGGTCTGCATCAACTGCTCCTGATCCAGCGCATACATGGCGGCGCGGCGGATCTCGGCATCGTCAAAGGGCGGCAGTCGGTGGTTGAAGCGCCCCGTGACCTGGCTGCCCAGCGGGTTGATGACGCCGTATTCCACCTCGTCGTTCATTTGCAGCAGGGGCAGTAGGTCGATGGTCACCTGCTCGATCAGATCCACATCGCCCGATTGCAGCGCGTTGATCGAGGTCTGCATGTCCGGCATCGCCTTCCACACAACCTTGTCGACATTCACCACCTTGCCGCCGGCGGTCCAGCTGGCCGGCTCGGGGCGCGGCTGGTAATCCTCGTTCCTGACATAGACCGCCTGATCGCCGGGCCGGTATTCCTCGGCGACGAACTTGAACGGGCCCGAGCCGACCATCTCGGCCACCTGCTCGCCCGAGGGCGTCTCGGCCAGGCGCTTGGGCATCATGAAGGGCGGCACCGGCGAGGGCTTGGCCAGCAGGTCCAGCACATGGCCGAAGGGACGGGCCAGCGTCAGCACCAGCACCTTGTCCGAGGTCGTCTCGATCGAGGCGACATATTCCATCATCTTGCGCCCGGCCGGATCGTTCTCGGCCCAGCGTTTCAGCGAGGCGACGCAATCCTCGGCCGTGACCGAGCTGCCGTCATGCCATGTCAGCCCGTCGCGCAGCGTGAAAGTATAGGTCAGCCCGTCGTCCGAAACCTGGTAATCCGCCATCTGCGGCTGCGGCTTGTAATCCGCATCCATGCCCAGAAGCGTGTCGAAGACCATGAAACCATGCGTCCGCACGATCTGCGCCGTGCTCAGATGCGGGTCCAGCGTGCGCAGCGGCGCCTGCATCACCACGTTCAGCACCGTCTCGGCCGAAGCCGGCCCGGCCTGCAGCAAACCCGCCGCCATGGCGGCCCATCCAAGGGCGCGAAGTCCCGAAATCGTCATCATACCTCTCCTGTTTCTGGTTCTTTTGTGATTTCCGGCAGTTCGCACCACGGCCATGCCCGGGTGACGTCCAGCCGGCGATAGGGGATCAGCCGCACATCCGCAGGGCCGAGGTCGGGGGTGTCGACCACGAGGATGCGTTCGGCCAATGGTTCGTAGAAGTCGCGGAAATGCGTCTTGGAGCGCAGCAGGATCACGTCGTAATCCTGCGCCCGCTCGCCGAAGATGGTGAAGGGATCGCCATCCACGGCAAAGGCGAAATGCGACACCACCGAGACCCGGACCCGCCCGATCCGCAACAGCGCCGTCAGCCCCAGGTCGACAAAGCTGCCCTGCTGGTAGCGGCCCGAGACGGTAAAGGATTTCGCTCCGGTCCAGAGCACTTCGGCCGCGGCCTCGACCGGACCGCCGGTTTCGGGCGCGCTCTTGCCGCCCAGCCTGACGGCGATGCGCGCGCCCGCGCCCGCCGCATGGGCCTGCGCCGCCGTCTGCGGGTCCAGCAGAAAGGGCACCATGACCCTGCCCACATCCCGGCCCAGCAATGCGCGCAGCAGATGCGTGGAATCGTTCATCCGGTCGGCATGTTCCAGCAGCACCACCGGCCTGCCCGTCGCGGGATGCGCGGCCAGGTCGGCCATCGCCTGATCGACCGGCATGACCGGCACCGCCCCGGACAGGTCGCGCCGCAGCCCGTGCAGGCGGCGGGCGAAATGCTGCGCCCGCGCCTCGGCCGCCGCCTGTCCCTGCCAGTCGAGGCAGATCACCGACATGCCGGTATTGGCGGCATCGGCATAGGAAAACCCGGCCATGACCGAGATGTCGCAATCGCCCTGCGCCTCGGCGGCCCGCGCTTCGGCCATGACCGTCGCCAGCGGCTGCAACGAGGTGGCCGACATGATCGAGGGGATCACGATCCCCGGCCGCGCCACCGCAAGGCCGGGCCGTCGCCCTTCGCGGATCATGCGCAACAGGGCGCGGGTGGCGCGCTGGCCGGTCTCGCCCATGTCGATATGCGGCGAATGGCGATAGGCGACGGCGATATCGGCACCGCGCAGCATCCGCGCATCGACATTGCCGTGATAATCCAGCGCCACCGCGATGGGCAGATGGGGTTGGGCAGCGCGCAGGCTGTCGATGACATGGCGCTCGACATCCGCATGGCCCTCGGCCCAGCAGGCGCCGTGCAGGAACAGGACGATCCCGTCCAGCCGCCCGGCATCCGCCACGCCCTCCAGCAACTCGCGCGTGTAATGCGCCACCGCCTCGTCGCTGGCGGGGCCGAGCGCGCCCAGCAGCGTATGGAACAGCGGCACGAATTCCGCGCCCTCGGCCTCGCAGATCGCGATGCTGCCGCCGGGCACGGTATTGGTGCCGCGAAACCGCGCCGGGATCTGGGCGCCGCGGGTGCAGACGCGCTGGAACTCGGCCAGCTCGACCCGTTGCGGGACGGCGCTGACCGATTCCAGGTTGAATCCGGCAAAGGCGATGCGCGGCGCCATGGCGGCCCTACCCCGCCGTCGCGGCGGCGATGGCGCCGGCAAGACGGTCGACGATCTGGTCGATTTCCTCGGGCTGGATGATATAGGGCGGCGCCAGCAGGACATGGTCGCCGCGCACCCCGTCGATGGTCCCGCCCATCGGATAGCACAGCAGGCCGCGCGCCATCGCCTCTTTCTTGACGCGCGCATGGATGCGGCGGGCGGGATCGAAGGGCGCCTTGTCGTCCTTGTCGGCGACAAGCTCGATGCCCCGGAACAACCCCCTGCCCCGAATGTCGCCGACATGGGGCGATTGCCCCAGCGCAGCGTCGAGGTCGGATTGCAGGCGCTCTCCCATGGCCTGCACATGCTCCATCATCCCGGGGCGCGACAGGATCTCGACCACCTTGTCGGCGGCAGCGGCAGCGACCGGATGGCCGATATAGGTATGGCCGTGCTGGAACAGGCCGGACCCGTCGGCAAAGGCGCGATAGATGCGCTCGGACAGCATCACCGCGCCGATGGGCTGGTATCCGCCCCCCAGGCCCTTGGCGATGGTGACCAGGTCGGGACGCACGCCCTCGGCCGCGCAGGCGAAGATCGAGCCGGTGCGCCCCATGCCGCACATCACCTCGTCCAGGATCAGCAGCACGCCATGGCGGTCGCAAACCTCGCGGATGCGGCGGAAATAGCCCGACACCGCCGGCACCGCGCCCATCGTGGCGCCGACCACCGGCTCGGCCACGAAAGCGATCACCTGATCCGGGCCGAGCTCGATGATCCTGGCCTCCAGCTCCGCGGCCAGCCGCGCGGCGTAATCCTCGGCCGTCTCGTCCGGGCGCTGGTCGCGATAGGCATAGCAGGGCGAGACGTGATGCGTCTTGGGCAGGATCGGCTGGAACTGCGCGCGGCGCCAGGCATTGCCGCCCGCGGCCAGCGCGCCGATGGTATTGCCGTGATAGCTCTGCCGCCGGGCGATGATATGGCGCCGCTGCGGCTGGCCGATCTCGACGAAATACTGCCGCGCCATCTTCAGCGCCGCCTCGACCGCCTCGGAACCGCCCGAGACCGGATAGACATAGTCCAGCCCCTCGGGGGCCAGCCGCACCAGCCGCTCGGCCAGCGATTCCGCGGCATCGGTGGTGAAGAACGAGGTATGGGCATAGGCGATGCGATCCATCTGGGCGCGCATCGCCTCCAGCACCTCGGCATTGCCGTGGCCCAGGCAACTGACCGCCGCACCCCCCGAGCCGTCGATATAGCTGCGCCCCTCGGCATCGCCGATATGGACGCCCTGCCCCGAGACCGCGCGCGGCAATGCCGCTGCAATCGAGCGGTGAAGAATCCTGGTCATTCGTCTGTCCCGTATCTGCAAGGGAATCGCGGCAATGCCGCCCTGGACGATTCGTGCCAGAATCGATTCCACATTGCAACGATTGTTTTACGAATTCAGTATTCGATACATTCGGATTGTCATTTTGCCGGAAACCCGTTGCTTTCCCGCGATGTTCAGGCAATTTGGTGGCCCAGGAAGCAAAGGTTTGAAACATATGTCTCAGGGCGACGCATTGCGTGACCGGATCATCGGCACCTTCGAGTCCATGCCGCCGCAGTTGCAGCAGGCCGCGCGCCACATACTGGAACATCCCGACGAGGTGGCTCTGGTCTCGATGCGGGAACTGGCGCGCAATGCGGGCGTGCAGCCCTCGACCATGACGCGGCTGGCCAAGTTCCTCGGCTTCGCCGGCTACGAGGATATCCGCGCCCATCACGCCCAGGCGATCCGGTTGCGGGTCGACGGCTTCGCCGCCCAGCAGGAACGGGCCAGCACCAGCGACGAGGGGCTGGCCCAGCAGATGCTGCACAGCCTGTCCCTGCAGATCGCACGGCTTGGCGAGCCCGCCTCGATCGCCCGGCTGGAGGCTGCGGCCGAACGGCTGGCGCGGGCGCGGCGGATCTATGTGCTGGGCCTGCGGTCATGCCATCTGGTGGCCTGGCATTTCCACTATGTCATGACGCTGCTGGGCGAGCGGACCGAGCATCTGGACGGGCCGGCCGGCACGGTGGGCGACGGGCTGATGCGCGCGGGGGCCGAGGATGTGCTGCTGGCGATCTCGATCAACCCCTATGCGCGGCACAGCCTGGAACTGGCCCAGCTCGCGCGGGAAAAGGGCATGGGCGTCGTCGCCATCACCGACAGCGAGGTCTCGCCGCTGAACGGCGTCGCCGACGAGGTGATTCTTTGCGCGACGGAAAGCCCGACCTTCTTTCACACCCTCGCGCCGGCGCTGGCGGTGTCCGAGGTGCTGTGCGGATTGCTGGCGAACCGCGACCGTGCCGCCGCGCTCGAAGCCCTGCAAAAGGCCGACCGCCACCTGCTGGCCCTGAATACCTATTCCAGCGCGATTCCCAGGCGACAATGATCGTGCCGGGGCGGGTCGCACCGCCCGGTCGGCGCTGCCTGGACCCGGAACTGGAAAGGCCCGCCAAAGCGGCGGGCCTTGTTCTTTTACGCTCCGGCTGGCGGACGATCCGCCCCACCAAGAGCGAAGGTCACTCCATGAAGAAGGCGAAGCGGATGACGAACAGCGCGGCGACGATCCAGGTCGCGGCATGCACCTCGCGCGCGCGGCCGGTCGCCAGCTTGATCGCGGCATAGCTGACAAAGCCGAAGGCCAGGCCGTTGGCGATGGAATAGGTAAAGGGCATCATCAGCGCGGTCAGGACCGCCGGCGCGCTTTCGGTGACGTCGCTCCACTGGATTTCCTCGAATTCGCGCACCATCAGGCAGGCGACGTAAAGCAGCGCCGGCGCGGTGGCATAGGCCGGAACCGAGCCCGCCAGCGGCGCGAAGAACACCGCCAGCAGGAACAGCCCCGCGACGACCAGCGCGGTCAGCCCGGTGCGCCCGCCCGCCTGCACGCCCGAGGCGCTTTCGACATAGGCGGTGGTCGAGCTGGTGCCCAGCATCGAGCCTGCCAGGATCGCCGTCGAATCCGCCATCAGCGCCCGGCCGAGGTTCTTGTTGGTATGGGTCGGCCCCTCGGTCAGCAATCCGGCGCGCTTGGCCACGCCGATCAGCGTGCCGGTGGCGTCGAAGACCTCGACCAGCACCATGACCAGGATGACGTGGAAGATGCCCACGGTCAGCGCGCCTGCGACGTCGAGTTGCAGGAAGGTCGGCATGATCGAGGGCGGCATCGAGATCACCCCGCCGAAGGGGCTGGCGCCGATGGCGATGGACACGACCGTGATGACCATGATGCCGATCAGGATCGAGCCGCGCACCTTCAGCGCGTCCAGCGCCGCGATGATGAAGAAGCCGACGATGGCCAGCAGCGTGCCGGTCTGGGTCAGGTCGCCCAGACCCACCAGCGTCGCCGGATTGTCCACCACGATGCCCGAGTTCTTCAGCGCGATCAGCCCCAGGAACATGCCGATGCCGGCGGCGATGGCGCTGCGCATGGATGTCGGAATGCCCGCGATCAGCCAGCGCCGGATGCCTGTCACCGACAGGAACAGGAATATCAGGCCCGAGATGAACACCGCCCCCAGCGCCTGCTGCCAGGTGAACCCCAGCGCGCCGACCACGGTAAAGGCGAAAAAGGCGTTCAGCCCCATGCCCGGCGCCATGCCGATGGGCCAGTTGGCCCACAGCGCCATGATCGCCGATCCCAGCGCCGCGGCAAGGCAGGTCGCGACGAAGACCGCGTTGCGGTCCATGCCGGTCGAGGACAGGATCTCGGGGTTCACGAAGATGATATAGGCCATCGTCAGGAAGGTGGTGATCCCTGCGATCACTTCCGTCCTTACGGTTGTGCCATGGGCCGTCAGGCCGAACTGCTTGTCTAGCACGGTTCCTTCCCCTGGACTGATGCTGGCGCCGCTGGCCGTCAGGCCGGATTGCTTCTCTGGCATGTTTCCTCCCAATTGGCGGCTTGCCCGCCGTGCTGGCCAGAATATGCCCGGTGATCTTCAACGAGAATGCAAGGTATAGCGACAGAGTTTCAATGAGATGTTTATAAACAGTGATTTTCAAGAAAAACTTGGTTCTGTTTATACAAATTCTCGGGTTGCCTGAAAGGCCGGCAGGGTGATGAGTGCTAGACAGCCAGAAATCAGGAAAGGAAGCAAGTGATGCGATACAGCCGCGACATGATCGGTTATGGCGAGCACACGCCCGACCCCAAATGGCCCGGCAACGCCCGGATCGCGGTGCAGATCGTCATCAACTACGAAGAAGGCGGCGAAAACAGCATCGAGCACGGCGACGCTGCCTCGGAAGCCTTCCTGTCCGAGATCATCGGCTGCCAGCCCTGGCCCGGCAAGCGCCACTGGAACATGGAATCGATCTATGACTATGGCGCGCGGGCGGGTTTCTGGCGCCTCCATCGCCTGCTCAAGGATGTGCCGCTGACCATCTACGGCGTCGCCACCGCGCTCGAGCGTGCGCCCGAGCAGGTCGCCGCCATGCAGGCCGCAGGGTGGGAGATTGCCACCCACGGCTATAAATGGATCGACTACCGGGACATCCCGCGCGAGGTCGAGGCCGAGCATATAGCCAAGGCCATCGAGCTGCACACCCGCGTCACCGGCGAACGGCCGCGCGGCTTCTACCAGGGCCGCACCTCGATGAACACGGTCGAGCTGGGCTGCGAGGAAGGCGGATTCGAATACCTGGCCGACACCATCGCCGACGACCTGCCCTATTGGCACGTCCACGACGGCAAGCCGCAGCTGATGGTGCCCTATACGATGGACGCCAACGACATGCGCTTTTCGTCCGGCCAGGGTTTCGGCACCGGGGTCGAGTTCTTCGACTACCTGCGCGACAGCTTCGACGTGCTCTATGCCGAGGGCGAGGCCGGCGCGCCCAAGATGATGTCCATCGGGCTGCATTGCCGCCTTGCCGGCCGTCCGGGCCGCGCCATTGCGGTGCAGAAATTCATCGAACACGCCCGCAAGCACGAGGGTGTCTGGTTCGCCACCCGGCTCGACATCGCGCGGCACTGGGCCAGGACCCATCCCTACCAGCCGAAGCAGCGCCCCTCGCAGATGGAACGCGAGGAGTTCGTCGCGGCCTTCGGCGGCATCTACGAGCATTCGCCCTGGATCGCGGAGCGGGTCTGGGAAGGCGAAATGGGCGCGATCCACGACACCCCCGGCGGGCTTGCCGCACGCATGGCGCAGGTCTTCCGCGCCGCCAGCGACGAGGAACGGCTGGGCGTGCTGCTGGCGCACCCGGACCTGGCGGGCAAGCTGGCCGCTGCCAAGCGCCTGACCGCCGACAGCACCGCCGAACAGGCAAGCGCGGGCCTCGACAGCCTGACCGACGACGAGCGCGCCGAATTCGACCGGCTGAACACGGCTTATGTGGAAAAGCACGGCTTCCCCTTCATCATCGCCGTGCGCGACCACGACAAGCCGGGGATCATGGCCGCCATGCGCCGGCGCATCGACAACGACACCGCGACCGAGCGCGCCGAGGCCGAGCGCCAGGTCAGCCGCATCGGCGCGCTGCGCCTGCAACAGATCCTGGGCGATAACTGAGCCCCTTCCCCGCCCGCGCCGACCCGCGGGCGGGGCGCAAGACATGATCCGGGCCAACAGAGATCCCGGCGCAACGGAGACCTGCCATGACCGCCACCACCCCGACCTATGCCGGGCCTTTCGCCGGCCTGCCGCCGCAGACCGACCTGACGACCGACACCGCCACCTTCACCGAAGCCTATGCCGTCATCCCCGCCAGCACGATGCGCGACATCGTCACCAGCTTCCTGCCGGGCTGGACGGGGATGCGGATGTGGATGATCGCCCGCCCGCTCTCGGGCTTCGCCGAGACTTTCAGCCAGTATATCGTCGAGCTTGCGCCGCAGGGCGGCTCGGACCGGCCCGAGGACGACGCGGGCGTGCAGGCGGCGATCTTCGTCACCGAAGGCACGATCACGGTGACCATCGACGGCAAGGCGCATGAGCTGACCCCCGGCGGCTTTGCCTATATCCCGGCGGGCATGGCATGGTCGGTGAAGAATGGCGCCGAAACCGCGCGCTTTCATTGGTGGCGCAAGCGCTGGCAGGCGGTCGAGGGGTTGTCGAAGCCCGACGTGATCGTCGCCAACGAACGCGACATCGCCCCGATCCCGATGCCCGACACCAACGACAGCTGGGCGACCACCCGCTTCATGGACCCGGACGACCTGCGCCACGACATGCATATCACCATCGTGACCTTCAAGCCCGGCGGCTCGATCCCCTTTGCCGAGACCCATGTGATGGAGCACGGGTTGTTCGTGATCGAGGGCAAGGCGGTCTATCGGCTGAACCGCGACTGGGTCGAGGTCGGCCCGGGGGATTTCATGTGGTTGCGCGCCTTTTGCCCGCAATGCTGCTATGCCGGCGGTCCGGGCAATTTCCGCTATCTGCTCTACAAGGACGTGAACCGCCACGCGCCGATCTGGAAGTAAAGGGGCTCCGCCCCCGCGCGGCGCCCGCCCCTTGATGGGGCGGACGCCGCGCTCCCCCGGGGTATTTGGAAAACGGAAAAAGCCTGCGACGGCCTAGCCGGCGCGGCGAAAGGTCAGGTTGATGCGCGCGGCGCCGGTCAGCGGATGCTCGGCCCGTCTCAGCGTCAGGATGCCGTGCCAGGCCAGCCGCGCCGGCCCGCCCCAGACCACGACATCGCCATGGTCCAGCACATGCTTCGCCACCGGATCGCTGCGCTCGGGACCGCCGAACTGGAACGTCGCCGGCAAGCCCAGCGAGACCGAGACGATGGGCGCATCGAATCCCGCCTCGTCGCGATCCTGGTGCAATCCCATCTTGACCCCCGGCACATAGCGGTTGACCAGGCAGGCATCGGGCCGGAAGCCGGGAAAGCCTGCCCGCGCGGCCGCCTCATCCGCCAGTTGCAGGAAGCGTGCGGGCATCGCCGGCCAGGGGCGCCCGGTCAGCGGATCGCAGGGCTCATAGCGATAGCCGCGCCGGTCGCTGACCCAGCCGAGCGCGCCGCAATTCGTCATCTCGACGCCGATCCGGCGCCCGCCCGGGGTCAGCATGTGGCGGAAGGGCGAAAGGGCGGCGATGCGCTCGACCTCGGCCAGGATCTCGGGGGCCGAGGCAAGGCCGCGCAGGATCATGGCGCCCGGGCCGATGGGCTCGTCGCGACGGGTTCCGAACAGGTCTGGCTCCATGCCGTTCTCCCACGGGATTGTCATGGCGCGGATCTTGACCCGCGCGCCCGGCAATGGCTTTCAGGTCTGGCCACAGCAAAGGACTTTTGCCATGCTCCGCCCCCTTGCCGCAATCGCCCTTGCGCTGCTTTGCGCCCTGCCGCTGGTCTCCGCGCAGGCGCAGGACCACAGCCCGGCCGAGGTCGCGGCGATCAAGGATGCCGTGTTCAACGGCCCCGGCCTGCCGGTGATGGGCAATGCGCAGGGCGATGCGGTACTGGTCGAGTTCTCGGATTACAATTGCGGCTTCTGCCGGAAAAGCGCGCCGCAGGTCATGGCACTGCTGCAATCGGACCCGGGGCTGAGGCTGGTGGTGCATGAGATCCCGATCTTCGGCGAGGGCTCGCGCTTTGCCGCCGAGGCCGCCCTGGCCGCGCAGGCGCAGGGCAAGTATGCCGAGTTCCATCGCGCCCTGATGGCGATGCGCGGCAGAGCCGAGAAACCTTCGGTGCTGCGCGTGGCGCGCGAGGTCGGGCTGGACGTGGCGCGGTTGCAGCGCGACATGCAGTCGCCCGAGATCACCCGGCGGATCGAGCGCTCGCTGGCGCTGGCCGACGAGATCGGGCTGGTCGGCACGCCCAGCTTCATCGCCGGCGACCGGGCGATCTTCGGCTATCTGAGCAAGGACGACCTGGCCGAACTGGTGGCCGAGGCGCGCGCCGCGAAATAGCGCGCGCCTTTCGCATTCAGGTGCGGATATCGACGCCCAGATGCTTGGCGACGGTGAAGATGTCCTTGTCGCCCCGGCCCGACAGGTTCACCACCATGATATGGTCGCGCGGCAGGTCCGGCGCGATCTTGACGACATGGGCCAGCGCGTGGCTGGGCTCCAGCGCCGGGATGATGCCTTCGAGCCGGCAAAGGGTCTGGAAGGCCGCCAGCGCCTCGTCATCGGTCACGCTGACATATTCGGCGCGGCCCTGTTCCTTGAGCCAGGCATGCTCGGGCCCGATGCCAGGATAATCGAGCCCGGCGCTGATCGAATGGCCTTCGAGGATCTGGCCCTCGCCGTCCTGGAGCAGATAGGTGCGATTGCCGTGCAGCACGCCGGGGCGGCCGCCGGTCAGGCTGGCGCAATGCTGCATGCGCTCGTCGACGCCCTTGCCGCCGGCCTCGACGCCGATGATGCGCACCGAGGGCTCGTCGAGGAAGGGATGGAACAGCCCCATGGCGTTCGAGCCGCCGCCGATGGCCGCGACCACGCTGTCGGGCAGCCGTCCCTCGCCTTCCTGCTCGGCCAGTTGCCGGCGGGTCTCGCGGCCGATGATGCATTGGAAATCGCGCACCATGGCCGGATAGGGATGCGGGCCGGCGACGGTGCCGATGCAATAGAAGGTGTCGCGCACATTGGTCACCCAGTCGCGCAGCGCGTCGTTCATCGCATCCTTGAGCGTGCCGCGGCCCGAGGTGACCGGCACCACCTCGGCGCCCAGCAGCCGCATGCGGAAGACGTTCGGCGCCTGGCGCTCGACGTCATGCGCGCCCATGTAGACGATGCATTTCAGCCCGAAGCGGGCGCAGACCGTCGCGGTCGCCACGCCATGCTGGCCGGCGCCGGTTTCGGCGATGATCCGGGTCTTGCCCATGCGGCGCGCCAGCAGGATCTGGCCCAGCACGTTGTTGATCTTGTGGCTGCCGGTATGGTTCAGTTCTTCGCGCTTGAGATAGATCTTGGCACCGCCCAGTTCCTCGGTCAGGCGCGGGGCGAAATAGAGCGGGCTGGGCCGGCCGACGTAATGTTTCCACAGATCGTCCATCTCGGCCCAGAAGGACGCGTCGTCCTTGGCGCGCTCGTATTCGGCCTCGAGGTCGAGGATCAGCGGCATCAGCGTCTCGCTGACGAAGCGGCCGCCGAAGATGCCGAAGCGGCCCTGCTCGTCCGGGCCGGTCATGAAGCTGTTGATGAGGTCTTCGGCCATGGCTCTCCTCGGGCGCGGTCGCAATGAGTATTTGGGGAACAGAGAAGCCCCGTCAGAGGGATTTCTTATATCCGATATGGGAAGGGGTAAAGCCGAGCCTGTCGTAGAAGCGATGCGCCTCGGTACGGCTGCGGTTGGTGGTGAACTGCAAGAGCGTGCAGCCGGCGGTGCGGGCGCGGGCCTCAGCATCGCGGATCAGCGCCTCACCGATGCGGCGGCCGCGCTGGTCGGGACGGACGCGCACCCCCTCGATCTGGGCGCGGCGAGCGGCGGAAAGCGACAGGCCGGCAATGAAGGTGATCTGGTAGCAGGCGATCACCTGCGCGTCGATCAGGCCGACGATCAGGTGGTTCGCGGCCTCGGCCTGCATGGCGTCGTAGGCGGCGAGATAGGGGGCAAGGTAGTCGCCTTCGCGCCCCTGACCCAGCATGTCGTCGCGCAGGAGCGCAAGGATGGCGGGAACCTCGTCGCGCCGGGCCTCGCGAAAGGCGACGGTGGCAGTCACGGGACCGGCAGTCACAGGATCGGCGCCGTGGCGCGGGCGATGAAGCTGCGGATGCGGTCGGGATCCTTGACGCCGGGCGCGCTTTCGACGCCGGAGGAGACATCGACGCCCGGCGCGCGGGTCAGGCGGATCGCCTCATGCACGTTCTCGGGCGTCAGGCCACCGGCAAGCAGCCAGGGCTTGAGGATCTGCCGCCCGGCCAGCAGCCGCCAGTCGAAGGCAAGCCCGTTGCCGCCCGGCAGCACCGCATCCTTGGGCGGTTTCGCGTCGATCAGCAGCATGTCGGCGACCAGCCCGTAATCCCAAAGCGCGTCGAGATCCTGCGGATCGGCCACGCCCACCGCCTTCATCACCGGCAGGCCGGTACGCGCCTTGACCTCGGCCACGCGAGTGGGCGTCTCGGTGCCGTGCAACTGGATCACGTCCAGGGGCACATGTGCCAGCACCGCGTCCAGCGCCGCGTCATCGGGGTTCACGAACAGCCCGACCTTGGCCACGCCCAGCGGCACTTGCGCGGCCAGCTCCGCCGCCGTCCCGGGCGTCACATGGCGGGGGGATTTCGGAAAGAAGACGAAGCCGACATAGCGTGCGCCCGCGTCGACGGCCGCCGCGAGGCCCGCGGCCTCGGTCAGGCCGCAGATCTTGACGGAAACGGCCATGGCATCAACGCGGCGCCGGCAGGGTCGAACCCGTGCCCGCCGGGGCGGCCGTCGGCTTGCGCGGCTCGTCCAGGATCGCCAGCACATCGTCGCGCGGCGCGGCATGGGTGCGGCGCAGATCGCCGACCTCGCGCTGCAACTGCGCCAGATCATGCGCCCGGCGGCTGGATTCGGCGCGCAGATGCGATTCGCGGATCCATTCCCAGACCAGCCCGAGCAGCACGCCGAAGACCATGGCCAGGAACAGCGCGACAAAGGCGGGCATGGTCAACGACCATTGCCCGCCGGCAAAGGGCGCCAGCGCCTCTGGTACCAGGCTGACGGTGACAAGCTGGCGATTCGCCGCCGCCAGCAGCATCAGCACGACAGCCAGAATGACAAAGAAGAAGACCCGGATCGCGCGCATGCCTTGAACCCCGTAAAGATTGTCGCCGGCAATCTGGCCTATTCGTCGAGGCCGTTCAACCGTTCCCGCAACAGCTTGCCGGTCTTGAAGAAGGGCACATGCTTTTCGTCGACGCTGACGGTCTCGCCGGTGCGCGGGTTGCGGCCCTGGCGGGCGTCGCGCTTCTTGACCGAGAAGGCACCGAAGCCGCGCAACTCCACCCGGTCGCCCCGGGCCATGGCGTCGATGATCTCCTCGAAGACGGTGTTCACGATCCGCTCGACATCGCGCTGGAACAGATGCGGGTTTTCTTCGGAGATCTTCTGGATCAGTTCGGATCGGATCATTGCGGTTCCTGAATCTGGTGTTCCAACAATTCCTGCCGCCCGATCATATGTCAGACATCGCGGCATTCAACGACAGAACGCATGTTTGGCGGTTTGGTTGCCGCGCTTTTCAAGACTTTATGGTTCAATCGGCGACGATCCGCAACGAAAAGCGCCCCCGGACGGGCCGGGGGCGCAAAGTTCAGCCTATGGTCGGCTCAGTTGCGGCCTTTGAGCGCAGCGCCCAGGATGTCGCCCAGCGAGGCACCCGAATCCGAGCTGCCATACTGTTCGACGGCCTCTTTTTCTTCGGCGATTTCGCGCGCCTTGATCGACAGGCCCAGACGGCGGGTCTTGGTGTCGATGTTGGTGACGCGGACATCGACGTGATCCCCGACCTGGAAGCGCTCGGGGCGCTGGTCCTGACGGTCGCGGGCCAGGTCCGAACGGCGGATGAAGGACTTCATGCCGTTGTATTCGACCTCGATGCCGCCATCCTCGATCGCCGTCACGGTGACGGTGATGACCGAGCCGCGCTTGACGCCCTCGACGGCCTCGGCCATCGCGTCGTTCTCAAGCGCCTTGATCGAGAGCGAGATGCGCTCTTTCTCGATGTCGACTTCCTGGACGACGGCTTTCACCACATCGCCCTTGCGGAAGTCCTGGATGGCTTCCTCGCCGCGGGTATCCCACGAGATGTCCGACAGGTGGACCATGCCGTCGATATCGCCTTCCAGGCCGACGAACAGACCGAATTCGGTGATGTTCTTGACTTCGCCCTCGATGACGGTGCCGACCGGATGGGTCTCGGCAAAGACTTCCCACGGGTTGCGCATGGTCTGCTTGAGACCCAGCGAGACGCGGCGCTTGGCTTCGTCGATCTCCAGCACCATGACGTCGACTTCCTGCGAGGTCGAGACGATCTTGCCGGGGTGGACGTTCTTCTTGGTCCAGCTCATTTCCGAGACGTGGACCAGGCCCTCGACACCGGCTTCCAGTTCGACGAAGGCGCCGTAGTCGGTGATGTTGGTCACGCGGCCGGTATGGACCGAGCCGATCGGGAACTTGCTGCCCACGGTATCCCACGGATCGGCCTGAAGCTGCTTCATGCCCAGGCTGATGCGGTGGGTGTCCTTGTTGATCTTGACGACCTGGACCTTGACGGTCTCGCCGATCGACAGGATCTCGGACGGGTGGTTGACGCGGCGCCAGGCCATGTCGGTGACGTGCAGCAGGCCGTCAACACCGCCCAGATCGACGAAGGCGCCGTATTCGGTGATGTTCTTGACCACGCCCTCGACGGTCTGGCCTTCCGACAGGTTGGCGATGACCTCGGCGCGCTGCTCGGCGCGGCTCTCTTCCAGGATGGCGCGGCGCGACACGACGATATTGCCGCGGCGGCGATCCATCTTGAGGATCTGGAAGGGCTGCTTCAGGCCCATCAGCGGTCCGGCATCGCGCACGGGGCGCACATCGACCTGCGAACCGGGCAGGAAGGCCACGGCACCGCCCAGATCGACGGTGAAGCCGCCCTTGACGCGGCCGAAGATGGCGCCTTCGACGCGCTCTTCCGCGGCATAGGCTTTCTCCAGGCGGTCCCAGGCCTCTTCGCGGCGGGCTTTCTCGCGCGAGATCGAGGCTTCGCCACGGGCGTTCTCGACGCGGTCGAGATAGACCTCGACCTCATCGCCGATGGCGATGGCGGGGGCTTCGCCGGGATTTGCGAATTCCTTGAGATCGACGCGGCCTTCCATCTTGTAGCCGACATCGATGATGGCCTGGCCCGCCTCGATGGCGATGACCTTGCCCTTGACGACAGAACCCTCTTCGGGCGTGTCGATGGCGAGGCTTTCGTTCAGGAGGGCCTCGAATTCCTCCATGGTCGCTTTAGCGCACATATAGATCCAGTTTCCTTTTCGATCATTTCCGGCCATGCGGTTGGCTCCGCCGGTCTTTTTGTAGGTGTCGGGATAAGCGCAAAGGGTCGCGGCATGCGCCCGACCCTGTCGAAGCGGCCTGTTCTGGCCCCATCCCTTACCCTGACGGGCGCGATATAGCCCTCATCGGCCCTTCTGGCAAGCGCCGAGACCGGGGAAATGCGCCTGAATCTCGCGCTCCAGCAGCGCCACGAGGTCTGCCGCCGGCATCGGACGGACCCGCGGCGCCTCAGCCCCCGCCCATTGCGCCGCGTAATCCGAACCGCCGGCCACCGCATGAAGCCGCTTCGCCGCGTCGTAGGTGATCGGGTAGTCCGGCAGGGCCGGCGCCTCGGCCGCCTCGCCAAGAGCGGTCAGCCGGTTGGCAAGCCCGCGCGCCGGACGGCCCGAAATGACGCGGGTCATCACCGTGTCGCCCGACTTCGCCCCGGCCAGTCGGTTGCGATACGCGTCATTCGCGGCCGATTCAGGGCAGGCGACGAAAGCCGTGCCCATCTGCACCGCCGCCGCCCCCGCGGCGAGGTGCCGCGCCGCATCCGCGCCCTCCATGATGCCGCCGGCCGCGATCACAGGCAGGCCAAGGTCCAGCAATTCGGACAGCAATGCCTGGGTCGGCAGGCGCTCGTCGGGACCGTCTGGGTCGAAGATACCGCGATGCCCGCCTGCCTCGTAGCCCTGTGCGACGATCAGGTCGAGGCCAGCGTCACGGATCGCCAGCGCCTCGGCCCGCGAGGTCGCGGTCGCCGCAAGCACGGCGCCGCCGTCGCGCAGGGCGGCGATACGCTCGGCCGAAGGCAGGCCGAAATGAAAACTGACCAGCGCCGGCTGCGCCGCCAGCACCGCGCGCAGCATGTCGTCATCCTCGACGAAGCTGCGATAGATCTCCTCGATCCGGGCCGGAGGCTCGGCATCGAAGCGGTGGAACTCGGGCGCAAGATAGTCGAGCCAGCCCGCCTCGCGCGCGGCATCGGCCTGCGCGGGACGATGGCAGAACAGGTTGACGCCATAGCGGCCCGAGCCCAGCCGCTCGCGCGTCTCGGCCATCATGGCGGCGGCCTGCGCGGCGTTCGAGGCACCCAGTCCCAGCGAACCCAGCCCCCCTGCCCGGCCGACCTCGGCGGCAAGATGCGGCGTCGCAGTGCCGGCCATCGGCGCCTGGATCACCGGCACGCGCAGGTCGGAAAGCTGGAAGCGCGGGCTCATGCTCCGGCCTCCTTGGCGCAGGCGATGGCGCGCGCCACAGCCTCGTCGATGCTCATCTCGGTGGTGTCGAGCAGCAGCGCATCCTCGGCCGGGCGCATCGGCGCCACGTCGCGGGCGGCGTCGCGGGCGTCCCGCTCGCGCAGTTCGACCAGGATCCGGGCCTCGTCGGCACCCAGTTCCAGCGCCCGGCGGCGGGCGCGCACCGCATCGCTGGCGGTGACATAAAGCTTCAGCTCGGCCTCGGGGCAGATCACCGTGCCGATGTCGCGCCCGTCCAGCACCGCGCCCGGCTCGGAGCGGGCGAAGCGGCGCTGGAATTCGACCAGCGCGGCGCGCACCTCGGGGATCGCGGCGACACGGCTGGCGGCCTGGCCGGCCTCGGCGCTGCGCAGATCGTCGCGGGCCAGGTCCTCGGGGGCAAGCGCGCGGGCGGCCGCGACGGGATCGCCGCCCTTGGCGCCGACGGCGCGATAAAGCAGCCCCGTATCCAGATGGGCAAAGCTGAAATGCCGGGCAAGCGCCCGCGCGATCGTCCCCTTGCCCGAAGCGGCGGGTCCGTCGATAGCGATGGTAAAGGACATGGGACCTCAGGTTCTGGCGGCGACGCCAGAGCCGGGACCCCGCCTGCCGGACCCGAGACCGTTCAGGCCGCAGATCCGCGGGAACCCCGGCGGCATCCGCCGGTCTGCCGCCCGTTCGCGGCTGGATCATGGTGCCGGTTGCAGGAATCGAACCCGCGACCTTCTGATTACAAATCAGCTGCTCTACCAGCTGAGCTAAACCGGCGTTCCTGCAATTCCGATAGCGTCTGACGGGCGCGGGCGCAAGCGCGGGTTGCGCCGTCATGACGCGGCGACCATGCCCGCCGCCGCGACCAGCCGCACGGGATCGAGCCGATAAGACAGCCCGCCCCCCGCCCCGGCATTGCGGGCGCGGGCCGTCAGTTCCGGCGTGGCCGTGACCGCCATGACCAGGATCGGGATGTCCCGCAACCGGCCCTGGCACCGCCTAGACGAAGCCGAAACCGCAGACCCGCCGCATGTTGATGCCTGTCAGGATGACATCGACGGGTGAGGGCCCGAGCATGGCCAGCCCCCTGGGCTCCGTCGCGGGACCGTCGCACCGCCATGCCCGCCGCCGCGAACATCGCGGCCACGCCTGCGCGCAATTCGCGATTGCCGTGCTGGACCAGAACCGTCAGCGCCATGCCCGTTCCCCGTTCCCCGCCCCAGTCGTCCCTTGTGGGCGGCAGCGATCATCAATACCTCCGAATCAAGCAGTTTCGGGCAGGATCGCGCGGAAAGATTAATCTGCGGTTGACGAGAGGCCGAAAGCCGCCGCATTCCGGCGGCAATCTTGCGAAACCGGCGCATTTCCCGTCGCCGGGGCTTGCATTCCGGGCGCGAAGGGACTATCTCGCGCGCACTTCACAGGCGGGGTCGGGCCCCGGAGGGAGACATCCTTCGACGGTCCACCGGTTGGGGCAAGCCCCTGAAAGCCCCGCCAAGGCGCAAACCGGAAAGGACATGGACATGGCGCTTCCCGAATTCTCCATGCGTCAGCTGCTTGAAGCTGGCGTTCATTACGGCCACCAGACCCAGCGCTGGAACCCTCGCATGGCCGAGTTCATCTATGGTGAACGCAACGGCATCCACATCGTCGACCTGACCCAGACCGTGCCGATGCTGGACGCGGCGCTGCAAGTCGTGCGCGACACCGTCGCCAAGGGCGGCCGGGTGCTGTTCGTCGGCACCAAGCGTCAGGCGCAGAAGGCCGTCGCCGACGCGGCCGAGCGTTCGGCGCAGTTCTACATGAACCACCGCTGGCTCGGCGGCACGCTGACCAACTGGAAAACCGTTTCGCAGTCGATCCAGCGCCTGAAGGCCCTGGACGAGACGCTGGGCTCGGGCGCCGAAGGGCTGACCAAGAAAGAGCGCCTGCAAATGGAACGCGAGCAGGCCAAGCTGCAAGCCTCGCTGGGCGGCATCCGCGAAATGGGCGGCCTGCCCGACCTGCTGTTCGTCATCGACGTGAACAAGGAAGACCTGGCCATCGCCGAGGCGAAGAAGCTGGGCATCCCGGTCGTCGCCGTGGTCGATACCAACTGCTCGCCCAAGGGCGTTGACTATGTCATCCCGGGCAACGACGACGCCGCCCGCGCCATCGCGCTTTACTGCGACCTCGTCAGCCGCGCCGCGCTGGACGGCATGACCGCCCAGATGGGCGCCGCCGGCGTGGACCTTGGCGCGCTGGAAGCCAGCGTCGAGGAAGAGCTGACCGGCGAGACCGCTGAAGAAGCCGCCGAAGCCTGATCGGACAGGGCCCGGACCGGGCCGCGACAGGTTTACGGAACATTCATCAGGCGGGGATAAACCCCGCCTGACGCATTGAAAAGCAAGGAGACTCCCGATGGCTATCACCGCTGCTATGGTGAAAGACCTGCGCGAAACCACCGGCGCGGGCATGATGGACGCCAAGAAGGCGCTGACCGAAACCAATGGCGACATGGAAGCCGCCATCGACTGGCTGCGCACCAAGGGTCTGGCCAAGGCCGCCAAGAAATCGGGCCGCGTCGCCGCCGAGGGCCTGGTGGGCGTCGCCGTCCGCGCCGGCCGCGGGGTCGCCGTCGAACTGAACTCGGAAACCGACTTCGTCGCCAAGAACGCCGATTTCCAGCAACTCGTCCGCGATATCACCAATGTCGCGCTGGATGCCGCCACCGATGTCGAGGTGCTGAAGGCCACCCACCTGAACGGCCGCCCGGTCGATGATGTGCTGACCGACGCCATCGCCCGCATCGGCGAAAACATGACGCTGCGCCGGCTGCACGCGCTGGAAGGCGACACCATCGTCTCCTACGTGCATAACGCCGCCGCCGAGGGCATGGGCAAGATCGGCGTGCTGGTCGCGCTGAAGGGCGATGCCGCCAAGGCGCAGGAAATCGGCAAGCAGATCGCCATGCATATCGCCGCGACCAACCCGGCCTCGCTGTCGGAAGCCGATCTGGACCCGGCCCTGGTCGAGCGCGAGAAATCGGTGCTGAGCGAGCAGGCCCGCGAATCGGGCAAGCCCGAGGCGGTGATCGAGAAGATGATCGAGGGCCGGATGAAGAAGTTCTTCGAGGAGGTGACCCTGCTCGGCCAGAAATTCGTCATCAATCCCGACGTGACCGTCGCCCAGGCCGCGCAAGAGGCCGGCGTCGAGGTGACCGGCTATGCCCGCGTCGTGGTCGGCGAAGGCATCGAGAAGAAGGAAGAGGATTTCGCCGCCGAGGTCGCCAAGACCCGCGCCGGCGCCTGATCCGCCCCAACAGCCGAATTGCGAGCGCCGGCCCCTTCGGGCCGGCGTTTCGCATCATGCGCCCCCGCGCGGCCGTAGCGGCTCAGATCGCCCGGCAGACCGAGGGCGCTACGGCCACCCGCCGGATGCCATGGCCGTGCCCGTTTTGCGTTCCCGGCGAGGGAAGGTCGAATGGGCGATTCTCCGGTATTTTGCGCGACTCTGCGGCGGAACCTGAGATCTGCTTGCTGCTGGCGGCCAGCAGGGTTGCCTGGGCTGTAGTCTTTGCCCCCAGCGCCCTGCGCGCCAGCCGCAGATGCTTTTCCACCGTGGCCGGGGTCACCTCCAGGATCTGGGCGATCTCCTGCGTGGTATGCCCGGCCGAGATGCATTCCAGCACCTCGCGCTGCCGCAGCGTCAGGACGCATTCGCGCTCGGCATGAGGCAGGGTCGAGATGCGCAGGTGCATGACCCCGCTCAGCGCCCCGACAAGGCGGCCATGCTGTGCCCAAAGCGCGTCCAGCCGGTCCTGCCGCATCCCGATCGTGCCGCTGACGATCACCCCCGCGCGGATCCGCTCCACATCGTCGCCCATGCCGACCGCATAGCCGGCGACATGGCCGTAGCGGGCGAAAACGTCCATCGCGCGCTCCTCCCGCGGGCTCAGGCGTCCGGCCAGCCGGCACCGCTGCACCCAGTCCCAGCTTTCGCTGCCCCTGTTCTGGATGATCCATCGATGCATCGGCGCGCTTTCGAACAGATCCAGCGAAGCAAGCTCCTGCATCAGATACGGCGAATAGCTGGAAAGAAGCACGCCATCGTCAAGCATCCGCCCACAGGGCGGCTCGAGAATCCGCACCGCACGGTAGGACACATTGGGAAAACCCAGGCTGGCCAGTCGCGCGACATAATGTTGCCAGACCGCCGCCGTCGAACGCGCCGCCAGGATGATCTCGATGTCTTTCAGAAGCTCCATGTCGATCGAACTCTTTCCCCAAATTCCTTAGAATAAATTGCACCGTAGCCAGTGCCATTGAAATATTATTGCCGAGAAGCTGCAAGGATCAATGCACCAAGCGCGTCCTTTTCAGCATGACGCTTGGTCAACAGGATTGACGGATCAGGGAAATCACCTTGATAATATAAGGAAATCATTGGCAGAGCGCCCAAATACCCTGCCTTTGGGGTGATTTTCGTTGCCGACTTGCCGGCTCCGCCCCTTGGTGGTTCGCGGCAAGAAACAGCCATGGGAATTCTTTCGAGAATCACGCGATCAATCATCACATCGCAACGGAAAAAACGCGAGAATGCGTGATACCTGCACCCGGCGGAATATCGGGGCGTCGCACCCGGCCACACGACCCGGTCGCTGCGGCCTCGCGCAAGGCCGAGGATACCTGAAACCGCCCGGTTTCAAGCAGGGCCAGTATTCCGAAGAGAGCGGCGCCGGCATTCATCGCCATGCAACCCGGAGCCTGCGCAATGTTGCCGGGCCGCACACCTGATGATCGGCCCATATTTGCGGGCGCCTTCCCGACCGGCGCGCCTCGCCGTCCCGGGATCGCCGATTGCGGCCAGAACCAGAGACTGGGGCGGCGGGACGGGTTCAGGGGGTGAGAAACTCGACCCCCGGCAAGGCGGCGATCTCGGCCATATCGGCATCATAGGCGGCGGTGATGCGGTCGACCATCTGCTGAGTCCAGCCAGGCAGGTTCAGTTCGACCTCGATCTGCTCGGGCTGGGCGTGTTTCTCCAGCGCGGCGGCAAAGATGCGGCGGCGGCTTGCAACGGTCAGCCGCTCTTCCTGCGCCATCGCCTCGCGGATCATGCGGATGCCGTCGGGATGCAGGATGTCGCCCAGGATCTGCAATCCGGCCTTGAGCGGCACATCGGCCGGCATGGTCGAGATGCTGCGCACCACCTCGGGCCAGATCAGCGAGGTATCTTCATGGCACCAGACCACCAGGCGCCGGCCTGGCAGGGCGGCCAGGATGCGCCGGATCGCCGGGCCCCAGCGCAGCGCCTCGGGGTCGACGCCTGCCATCAACTCGGTATAGCTGCCGCTGCCCTCCTGCGACAGGATGAAGGAAACCAGCGTCGCCGGGTTCTTCAACCCCAGGAAGAACTCGACCTCGGCGCTGGGAAACAGGTTGGCCAGCGCCGCCATCTTCTCGCCGGCGGCGGCATAGAGCCCCTCGGGCGAGATCGCGCGCGACGCCTTGCCCAGAAAGGTCGGGGTGCTGCAGATGACGCGGCGCGGATTGTCCGAGTTCAGGATCGCATCCAGCATCACCTGTTCCATCTCGGGCGTGGCGGGACCGCCCCGCAACGCGCTCAACGCCTCGTTGAAGACCTCGTGATGCCGGTTCGGGGTCACCGGCTCGACCCCGTTGCGCAACAGCCAGTCGCGGTTCTGCAACAGCGTCTTGACCATGCGATAGAGATCCGTGCCATGAACCCCGCAATGAAAGACGACCTGCATACCCACAACTCCTGACTCGTTTCGGCGACACAGTAGCCAGCAATCCGTGCCTCGGAAACCTCATGGTTGAGTCCCCCGCGACACCGCACTGCCGAAGCGGCGGCCCATCCGCCACCGCAGCCCGACAACCGAAGGGGCATCGGCGGCGGCTCCACGGTGGCGCCGAGACGGCGCAACATGCGCAAGACAGGCAGTGCAACCGACAGCGCGGCGTCCTGACCGGGCTTCGCGATGCGCGACAGCCGCACCGGGTACCATCCAATCACCGCAACTCACAACGCCACCCTGCCCCTGCCGGAGATCTTTGCCCGGTAAAGCGCTGCATCCGCGAGTTCGAACAGCTGATGGGGCAGCACGGCTGGCTTGCTGTCGGAAACCGCGATGCCGATGCTTGCCGAAATCCTGCCCGAGCCGGGACCGGCCTCGACGGAACCGATCCTGCCGATGATCCTCTTGCAGATGTTCAGGGAATCCGCCGCCGGCCAGTCGGCAAAGATCAGCGCCAGGAACTCGTCGCCTCCCGCCCGGCAAACCCTGTCGCCGGAACGCACCTCGGAGGCCAGGGCCGAGGCCACCCCGACCAGGACGCGATCCCCCGCGGCATGGCCGAATTCGTCGTTGATATTCTTGAAATGGTCGAGATCCAGATGAACCAGGGCAAAAGGTCTTTTGTCCCTCTGATCGAATGCCCTGGAAAAGGCGATGTCGAATCCACGCCGATTCAGCAATCCGGTCAGTGGATCGGTAATCGACAGAACCTGCGCGCTTTCACGCGCCTCCTCAAGGCCGATATTGACGCGGGACAGTTCGAGCAGCGCGGCACGGTTCGCCTCGTGCAGGAACAGGAATTCCATGGCCAGGTCCGATGGCGGAAAGTCGGAATCGTTCAGCCCGAATCTTTGCACCGCCGAGGAAAGGCATATCCCAAACCCCAGGTTGAGCATGACGCGTTCTGGCGAGACATGGACGCCATGCCCGCGCAGGGAAACATCCCCGTGATGACGCATCTGCAGGAATATCCGCCTGCCGCAGCCCAGATGGGAAAACAGATCCTTGAAAGATATCCGATGACCCAGGTTATCGGCTGGAATGAAAACATCCTCCAGGCGAGCAGCGCCTCGCGACAGCTTGGCAAGCGTCCTTCCCCGGGAAACCATCACGCCGGCACGATCCAGCATGAGGTGCATGGGCATCAACGCCGCCAGATCGCGAATGTCGATCACCGCGTCCTTCAAGGCCGCACCTGCATCGGCGAAAGTTCGAAGCGGCGGCGGCCGGAGTAATCGGGCAGGACGACATCGATCTCGATGCGGTTCCGGGCGACCGAAATGATCACCAGCGAGCCGTAATCATCCGCCATGCCCCTCAGCATGCCGGCCATGACCCGCATCAGGCCCGACTGGTGCGATTCGGCGATT
Source organism: Paracoccus sp. SSJ (assembly GCF_030234105.1). Lineage (NCBI taxonomy): Bacteria > Pseudomonadati > Pseudomonadota > Alphaproteobacteria > Rhodobacterales > Paracoccaceae > Paracoccus > Paracoccus sp. SSJ. The sequence goes on from NZ_JASSPE010000006.1 coordinate 194,651, forward strand.
ATCCGATAGCGCCCCCGTGCGTCCGACAGCACCGCGAAACCCGGAAGTTCGAGATCGGGGATCACCAGCTTGACGCGCCCCGGCAACTCTCGCAGCGATTCGACGAATTCCTCGAAACTTGCGCCGCCGAATCGCAGCAGCCTGCGGATCTGCTCCTGGCGGCCCAGCCATGCCCCGACATCCTCAAGCAGTTCACCGGCCGATTTGTCCAGCCGCCTCGCCGAGGCGATCACGATGGAACGCGTGACGCCGTCCGGGCTGTTCCCCCAGGTCAGGAAGCCGTCGGGGTGGACATCGGTTTCGGCAGCCACCTCCTGCCATAGCGCATTGCCATAGGTGCTGCGCAGGAACACTTCGATACAACGATTGACGAGACCATGCATTTCCTGAAACCCTGTTCGGATGAGCCGTCGCTGGCGATCAATGCCAAATTCGGCCAGAGCCCGGCTGGTCGACGGAAACCAGGCTCGCCCCCCCTTCCGTCAGGAAGATCGCGGTCGCACCGCGCTTGCCCAGATATTCGGAATCCAGCACCAGGCATTCCTTGCGGGCCTCCGCGCTCATGGAAAGAGGGATGTTCGCGACCAGAATGCCGCCCTCGCGGCAATGGGCGGCTGCATCCTGCGCCGCGCCCTTGCCGGTCAGGTGCCGGATGCGAAGCCGCATGCCAGCCCGGTCGAGATCCGCCCAACGATCAGAAGGTGCACCCTGCCATAGCGGACGCGCGGCGGCGTCGGCCTGATCGGCGGCATCGCCATCGGCCGCAAGCCAGTTCTCGACCGCAAAGCTGCCGCCCCTCGGCTTCGAGGGTATCCTGCCCGCCGGGGTCAGCACCGCCGCCGCATCGCCCTGGGCCGAGATCAGGACGTCCGGGCGCCTGTCACCCACCCAGAGCAGGACGGCCGCCGCCAGCAAGGCCAGGCCCGTGCCGCGCCGCCAGAGCAGCACGGAGCGATGCGCCCCGCCGGGAATCGGCCCCAGCACGGCCATCATGGCGCCGATGCCGATCAGCGGCAGAACGGCGCGCGGCGCGGCAGGAAGCAACGTGACCGCGCCGTCCAGATCCGATATCCATTGCGCCACCGCCAGCATCCAGTCCGTTCCGAGACCCATCAGCCACAGCGCCGGCTGCGCAAGGCCAAGCGGCGCCAGCAGCGCCGCAAAGACGCCGCCGGGCATCACCAGCGTGCCGACGACAGGCACGACCAGCATGTTGGCCAGCAGCCCGTATTGTGACATCCGTCCGAAATGGGCCGCGGCGATCGGCGCCGTCACCATGCCGGCGACGAAGGACGAAACGAACAGCATCAGCACCGGCCTGGTCCACCATGGCAACAGCGGCGCCAGCCTCGCCCACGGCTCCTGCATCAGGATAAGCGCTGCCGTGGCGGCAAAGCTCATCTGGAAGCCTGGCTCGGTCAGCGCCTCGGGGTTCAACACCAGCACGATGACGGCCGCGACAGCGATGGTGCGCAACGACACCGCACGCCGGTCGGCGATGATCGCCAGCAGCATCACCGCCACCATGATGAACGAACGCTCGGTCGCGACGCCGCCGCCCGAAAGCCACAGATACAGCGCCGAGGCGCATAGCGCCCCCGCCGCGGCAAGCTTGTGCACCGGCATCGCCCGGATACCGCCCAGCCCGTGCACGGCCACGCCGGCCAAGCGCAGCGCGGCATAGACGAAACCGGCCAGCATGCTCATGTGCAGGCCCGAGATCGACACGATGTGATAGAGATTCGAATCGCGCATGATCTGGTTGGTCCGCTCGGCAATGCCCGAGCGGTCGCCGGTCATCAGCGCCGCCGCGACCGCCCCGGACTGGCCGCCGATCCGGTCCTGCATGGCCTCGGACAGCGACATGCGGATGCGATGCAGCGCCAGGGTGCCGCCATCGGCAGGCGGCTCCACCGTCATCACCGGCGCGCGCGCATAGCCCACGGCGCCCAGCCGCTGGAACCAGGCCATGCGGCGGAAATCGAACCCTCCCGGCTCGGACGGGCCGGCGGGCGGCCCCAGATGCGCGGTCAGCATGACGCGCTGGCCGGGCACCGGCAGTTCCTGCGAGGTCAGCAGCGATATCCGCACCCGCGCCGGCGTGCGGCCGGGTGCAACCCGGTGCAACCGCACCTGATCGATGAGCAGGCGCATCCGGTCGCGCGACGAGCGGTCGATGCCGATCACCCGCCCCTCGACCGGGCCGTAATAGCGGAAATCCAGCACCGGCGCGGCGACCATATGCGTCCTGGCCCCTGCAAGCACCGCCCCCAGCGCGACCAGGAACAGCACGAATGCGGCAAGCCGCAGCCGATCCGCCCAGAACCAGCCGAGCCTGCCGTCATCGGCCAGCCGCACGGTCCAGGCCGACAGCAGCAGGCAGGCCCCGCCAGCCAGAATCAGCCCCGCATAAAGACCCGGCCCCGGTTCCCGCGGCAGCAGGAACCAGCCTCCGATACCCAGCGAAAGCCAGAACGGCACCCAGGGCAGCAGCCCCGCCCGGACGCTGACGGAAGACCGCGGCGCGGCCGCCGCATGCCGCCTTGCACCGGCTGCAAGCACGGGCGGGCGCATTCGCAAAGCGTTTACCGATTCCGTCACCGAAACTTGTCCTTGCCGTGGCACTTGCTTATCTGTGGCGCCAAGATTGGCATGCCGACCCTTTCGAAAGGATTAACGGACATGGCCAATGACCCCGTTTTCTGAAAGTGACCGGATCGCCGATGACTGATTCCCGCCCCGTCGTGACCCGCTTCGCGCCCTCGCCCACCGGCTACCTGCATATCGGCGGCGCGCGGACGGCGCTCTTCAACTGGCTCTTTGCCCGCGGCCGGAACGGAAAGTTCCTGCTGCGGATCGAGGATACCGACCGCACCCGCTCGACCCCCGAAGCGACCGAGGCGATCCTGCAGGGCCTGCGCTGGCTTGGCCTCGACTGGGACGGCGAGCCCGTCAGCCAGTTCGCCGGACGCGAGCGTCATGCCGAGGTCGCCCGCACCATGCTGGAGAACGGCACGGCCTATAAGTGCTTTTCGACCACCGAGGAGATCGAGGCCTTCCGTGAGCAGGCCAAGGCCGAGGGGCGCTCGACCCTGTTCCTGTCGCCCTGGCGCGACGCCAATCCGGCCGGCCTGCCCGACGCGCCCTATGCGATCCGGCTGAAGGCGCCGCGCGACGGCGAGACCGTGGTGCGCGACGCCGTGCAGGGCGACGTGACCTTCGGCAACGCGCAGCTCGACGACATGGTGCTGCTGCGCTCGGACGGGACGCCGACCTATATGCTGGCGGTGGTGGTGGACGACCACGACATGGGCGTGACCCATGTGATCCGGGGCGACGACCACCTGACCAATGCCGCGCGGCAGATCCAGATCTATCAGGCCATGGGGTGGGATATCCCTGTCTTCGCCCATATCCCGCTGATCCACGGGACGGACGGCAAGAAGCTGTCCAAGCGCCATGGCGCGGTCGGCCTGCACGAATATGCCGCCATGGGCTATCCGGCGGCGGCGATGCGCAACTATCTCGCGCGCCTGGGCTGGAGCCATGGCGACGACGAGTTGTTCGACGATGCGCAGGCCAGGGCCTGGTTCGATCTGGACGGAATCGGCAAGGCCCCCGCGCGGCTGGATTTCAAGAAGCTGGAACATGTCAGCGGCTGGCATATCGCGCGGATGGACGATGCCGAACTCTTGGGCGAGATCGCCGATTTCCGCGCCGCGACCGGGGCGGAACCCCTGTCCGAACGGCAGGTCGCGCGGCTGCGCCCTGCACTCGGGGCGCTGAAAACCAAGGCGAAAACCCTGCCTGCTTTGCTGGAACAGGCGCATTTCGCCCTGATCGACCGGCCTGTGCAGATCGAGGAGAAGGCGGCGGCCGCGCTGGATATTGTATCCCGTAGTATACTGAAAGAATTGACTGCCGCGGTGCAGAATGCTAGCTGGGGGCGCGACGAACTCGAGGCGGCCGCCAAGCAGATAGGCGAGTCGCACGGTCTGGGGCTGGGCAAGGTGGCGGCGCCGCTTCGTGCGGCCCTCGCGGGGCGCAGTTCGACCCCTAGCGTGTTCGATATGATGTTGGCGCTTGGCCGCGACGAAACGCTGGCCCGGATGCAGGATCAAGCGGGCTGAGACTCGCGCCCATCACCCGGCCCGCGGGCCGGAGACAGGTGAAAGGAACTGGGAATGGCAGAAGGAAAAACCGCAAGGCTGCATCTCGAGGGCAAGGACTACGACCTCGCGGTCCTGTCCCCGACCGCGGGACCGGATGTGGTCGATATTCGCAAGCTCTACGGCGACGCGGGTGTCTTCACCTACGACCCCGGCTTCACCTCGACGGCGTCCTGCGATTCGACGATCACCTATATCGACGGTGACAAGGGCGAGCTGTGGTATCGCGGCTATCCGATCGAGCAGCTGGCGGCGCAATCGCATTACCTCGAGGTCTGCTATCTGCTGCTCTATGGCGAGCTGCCGAACCCCGACCAGTTGCTCGACTTCGAGACCCGGGTCACCCGCCACACCATGGTGCACGAGCAGATGCACTATTTCTTCCGCGGCTTCCGCCGCGACAGCCATCCGATGGCGACCATGGTCGGCGTGGTCGGTGCGATGTCGGCCTTCTATCACGACTCGATCGACATCAACGACCCGGTGCAGCGCGAGATCGCCTCGATCCGGCTGATCGCCAAGGTGCCGACCATCGCCGCGATGGCCTATAAGTATTCGCTGGGCCAGCCCTTCGTCTATCCGCGGAACGAGCTGGATTATGCCAGCAATTTCCTGCACATGTGCTTCTCGGTTCCGGCCGAGCCCTATCATGTCGATCCGGCGCTGTCGCGCGCCATGGACCGCATCTTCACCCTGCATGCGGATCACGAGCAGAACGCCTCGACCTCGACCGTTCGCCTGGCGGGTTCCTCGGGCGCGAACCCGTTCGCCTGCATCGCCGCCGGCATCGCCTGCCTCTGGGGCCCGGCGCATGGCGGCGCCAACCAGGCCTGCCTGGAGATGCTGCGCGAGATCGGCTCGGTCGAGCGCATCCCGGAATTCCTCGCCCGCGCCAAGGACAAGAACGATCCGTTCCGCCTGATGGGCTTTGGCCACCGGGTCTACAAGAACTTCGATCCGCGCGCCAAGGTGATGAAGGAATCGGCCGACGAGGTGCTGGACCTCCTGGGCGTCCACAACAACCCGACGCTGCAGGTCGCCAAGGAGCTGGAGCGGATCGCGCTGGAGGACGAGTATTTCGTCTCGAAAAAGCTTTATCCGAACGTCGATTTCTACTCGGGCATCATCCTCGAGGCGATGGGCTTCCCGACCTCGATGTTCACGCCGATCTTCGCACTGTCGCGCACCGTCGGCTGGATCTCGCAGTGGAAGGAGATGATCGCCGATCCGCAGAACAAGATCGGCCGGCCGCGCCAGCTTTACGTCGGCGCCCCCCGGCGCGACTACAAGCCGCTGGACCAGCGCTGAGCGTTCGCGACCAGGATCAGGAGCGGCCCCGGAAAAGCTCCGGGGCCGTTCTGCTGCGCCCCCATCACGTGCTTTGCTCGATCGGTTGGCAGGGGCGCGGCTACTCGCCGGATTTCACCGAGAACATGAACGCCATCGTGCATGGCCGGCTGCGCGCCGATCCGCAGACGCCGGTGGTCTTTACGGTCATGGCCGATTCGATCTGCGGCCCCTGCCCCTCGCGGCGCGGCATGGGCTGCACCGCCGACGAGCGGATCGGCAGGCTGGACAGGCGCCATGCCGCGGCACTGGACATCCGCCCCGGCCAGCGCATGACCTGGGCCGAGGCGCAGGCCCGCGCCGCCACCCGCCTGCAACCCGGGGATCTGGGCCGGATCTGCAACGGCTGCCAATGGCTGGGCCTCGGCATGTGTCAGTCCGCGCTGGCGGAGTTGCAACGACCGGAATGAAGGACGCGCTTCGGCAGCCGGCCCCGCCCTCTGATCCTGCAAGGCAGCCCTGAGGCTGCGCTACGCGACAGGAAAGTCAATGTGACGCACCCCTTTGCAGCCTTGCTCAAGGGGCTTGCGCAGGGCCGCAGCCGATGCGAAATCGACGGCCATGACCGAGCATGACAAAATCGCGCTGATCACCGGCGCCTCGCGCGGCCTCGGCGCCGCTTTGGCCGAAACGCTTGCCGCGCGCGGCTGGCACATCCTGGCCGTCGCCCGCACCACCGGCGCGCTGGAAGAACTGGACGACCGCATCCGCAAGGCCGGCGGCTCGGCCACGCTGGCACCGATGGATGTCGGCCAGCCCGAGGCCATGGTGCAGATGGCGCGGGCCGTGATGGAACGCTGGGGCGGGCTGGATCTTTGGGCGCATGCGGCGATCCATGCCGCACCGCTGTCGCCTGCCGGCCATATCGACGCCAAGGATTTCCAGAAATCGGTCGATCTGAACATCGTCGCCACGCGCGGGCTGATCAACCTGATCGAGCCGCTCTTGCGCGCCCGCAAGGGCACGGCGCTGTTCTTCGACGACAAGCGCGCGGGGCAGAAATTCTTCGGCAGCTATGGCGCGACCAAGGCCGGCCAGATCGCCCTGGCCCAAAGCTGGCGGGCCGAGAACGCCTCTCTCGGGCCCCGCGTCGTCATTGCCGAGCCGGCGCCGATGCCGACGGCCGTGCGCGCGCGCTTTTTCCCGGGCGAGGATCGCGCGAAGCTGACCCCCTGCCAGACCGAGGCCGAGCGAATCCTGGCGGAAATCCTCTAGCGCGCCAGCGCGAAAAGCCGGTCGATGTCCAGATGCGTCTCAAGATGCCCGGCCAGCCGGTCGAGCACCTCATCGACGCCGGCGCCGTAATCCAGCGCCGAGGCAGCGCCGAACTGCCCAAGCCAGGCGGCGCGAAAGCCATCGCCCGAGAAGAGCCCATGCAGATAGGTGCCGGCGACGCGTCCGTCGGGACTGGTGGCACCGTCCGGCTCGGGGATATGGGCAAAGGGACGGGCGCAATCCGGGCCTTCGCTGCGGCCCATGTGAATCTCGTAGCCCTCGACGGGCTGGCCGAGCGCGCGCCCCGCGATCCGCGTCAGCCGCTTTTCGGGCGCCATTCGGGTCTCGATATCCAGCAGGCCCAGGCCGGGCGTGCTGCCGGGGCTACCGTCATGCCCCTCGGGATCGTGGATCACCCGACCCAGCATCTGATAGCCGCCGCAGATACCCAGCACCCGCCCACCGCGCCGCAGATGCGCGGCCAGGTCGATATCCCAGCCCTGTTCGCGCAGAAAGGCCAGGTCGCCCCGGGTGGATTTCGTGCCCGGCAAGATGACCAGATCGGCATCGCCCGGCAGGGCATGGCCCGGCGGCACCATGCTCAACCGCACCGCCGGCTCGGCCGCGAGCGGGTCGAGATCGTCGAAATTGGCGATCCGCGACAGCATCGGGCAGGCGATGTGCAGGCCTCCGCCCCCCGAGGCACGGCGCAGATCCACCGCATCCTCGGCCGGCAGCCGCACGGCATCGGGGAACCATGGCACCAGCCCCAGGTCGGGCCAGCCGGTGCGTTCGACGATGAAGCGACGGCCGGCATCGAACAGCGAGGGATCGCCGCGAAAGCGGTTGATGACGAAACCGCGGATCATCGCCGCGTCCGCCGGATCGATCACCGCCTGCGTCCCGACGATCTGTGCGATCACGCCCCCGCGGTCGATGTCGCCGGCCAGCACCACCGGCACGTCGGCAGCGCGGGCGAAGCCCATGTTGGCGATGTCGCGGGCGCGCAGGTTGACCTCGGCCGGCGAGCCTGCGCCCTCGACCAGCACCAGCTCATGCGTCGTCCGCAGCCGCGCGAAGCTGTCCAGCACCGCTCCCATCAGCCGCGCCTTGAGCGCCCCGTAATCCGCCGCCGCCGCCCGCGTCGCGGCATGGCCCTGCACCACCACCTGGGCGGCGCGGTCGGTCTCGGGCTTCAGCAGCACCGGGTTCATGTGGACCGAAGGCGCCAGCCCCGCCGCCCGCGCCTGCAGCGCCTGCGCCCGGCCGATCTCTCCCCCGTCGGGGGTCACGGCGGCATTGTTCGACATGTTCTGCGGCTTGAAGGGCGCGACGTCGATCCCGCGCCGCCTTGCAGCCCGGCAAAGCCCCGCCACCAGCAGGGATTTCCCCACATTCGACCCCGTCCCCTGGATCATCAGCGCGCCCATGCCCGCACCCCGCTTGCCAATCCGCGCCTTGGTGACTAGATAGGCGCGTCGCTGAATGAAAGGCCCCAGTGGTGGAAAACATCGTTCTTACCGTGCATCTGATCCTCGCCGTGCTTCTGATCGGGGTGGTGCTGCTGCAACGGTCCGAAGGTGGCGGCCTTGGCATGGGCGGTGGCGGAGGCGGCGTCATGACCGGCCGCCAGGCAGCGAACGCGCTGTCGCGCCTGACCTGGATATTTGCCATCGGCTTCATCATCACCTCGATGACCCTGACCCTGATCGCCGCGCAGAACGCCTCCAGCGGCTCGATCGTGGACCAGCTGAACCTTGGCGGCACCGAGCAGGCCCCGGCGACCGGCCTGCCCGGCATCGGCGACTACACCCCGCCGCCCGGCGCGGGCCAGCCCGTGGTTCCGGGCGCCGGCCAGCCGGTCGCGCCGCCGGCCCCCGCAGGCGAAACTCCCGCCCAGACGCCCGCCGCACCCGCCGAGGGCAGTGCCCCCGCGACCGCGCCGGTGACGCCGCCGCCAGCCGAGGCACCGGCGCAGGACGCCCCGGCAGAGGCGCCGGCGACGACCCCGGCACCGGCCAATAACTGACACCACAGCTTGGGGGCGCGACAGGCGCCCCTTACAACAACTTGCGGTCCGTTGCGGCCACGGGACGAATCGGATATGACTCGAGTCCCGTGATGCCGCCCAGATTCGGGCCGCGATCTTCTGTTTGATTACTCACGGGGGCCCCTCGATGGCGCGTTACATCTTCATCACCGGCGGCGTGGTTTCTTCGCTTGGCAAGGGGCTGGCATCGGCGGCGCTGGGGGCGCTGCTGCAGGCGCGCGGCTTTACCGTCCGGCTGCGCAAGCTCGACCCCTATCTGAACGTCGATCCAGGCACGATGAGCCCCTTCGAACATGGCGAGGTCTTCGTCACCGACGACGGCGCCGAGACCGACCTGGACCTTGGCCATTACGAGCGCTTTACCGGGGTTTCGGCGCGCAAGACCGACTCGGTCTCGTCGGGACGGATCTATTCCAACGTGCTGGAAAAGGAACGCCGCGGCGCCTATCTGGGCAAGACCATCCAGGTCATCCCGCACGTCACCAACGAGATCAAGGACTTCCTGGCGGTAGGCGAGGACGAGGTCGATTTCATGCTCTGCGAGATCGGCGGCACCGTGGGCGACATTGAGGGCCTGCCCTTCTTTGAGGCGATCCGGCAATTCGCCCAGGAACGCGCGCGCGGCCAATGCATCTTCGTGCATCTGACGTTGCTGCCCTGGCTTGCCGCCTCGGGCGAGCTGAAGACCAAGCCGACGCAGCATTCGGTCAAGGAGCTGCGCTCGATCGGCATCGCGCCCGATGTCCTGGTCTGCCGCAGCGAACACCCCATCCCGGAAAAAGAGCGCGCCAAGATCGCACTGTTCTGCAATGTCCGCCCCGATGCGGTGATCCCGGCCTATGACCTGAAAACGATCTACGAGGCGCCACTGGCCTATCACCGCGCCGGTCTCGACCAGGCGGTGCTGGACGCCTTCCAGATCAGCCCGGCGCCGCGCCCGGACCTGACCCGCTGGGAGGACGTGATGGACCGGCTGGAGAATGCCGAGGGCCAGGTCCGCATCGCCGTGGTCGGAAAATACACCCAGCTGGAGGACGCCTACAAATCCATCGCCGAGGCACTGACCCATGGCGGCATGGCCAATCGCGTGCGCGTGCGGGCCGATTGGGTGGACAGCGAGAAGCTGGAGGGTGAGGGCGCGCATCTTCTGGACGGCTACAACGGCATCATCGTGCCCGGCGGCTTTGGCGAGCGCGGCACCGAGGGCATGATCGCCGCCGCGAAATATGCGCGCGAAAAGAAGGTGCCCTATCTGGGCATCTGCCTGGGCATGCAGATGGCGGTGATCGAGGGGGCGCGCAACCTGGCAGGCATGCCGGACGCCGGCTCCGAGGAGTTCGACCACGAGGCCGGCAAGACCCGCTTCACCCCGGTCGTCTATCACCTCAAGGAATGGGTGCAGGGCAATTATACCGTGCAGCGCAAGCTGACGGACGACAAGGGCGGCACCATGCGGCTGGGCGCCTATACCGCCGTTCTGGTACCGGGCTCGAAGATCTCGGAGATCTATGACGGCGCGCTGGAGATCGAGGATCGCCACCGCCACCGCTACGAGGTGGATGCGAAATACCGCGATCAGCTGGAGGCGGCGGGGCTCAGCTTTTCGGGCATGTCGCCGGACGGGCGGCTGCCGGAAGTCGTGGAATACCGCGACCACCCCTGGTTTATCGGCGTGCAGTCCCACCCCGAGCTGAAATCCAAGCCCTTCCAGCCGGCGCCGCTGTTTGCCGGCTTCATCCGCGCCGCGATGGACAACGAGCGGCTGGTCTGAGGCACCGCGACGCGCCATAGTGTCGGGACCAGACGAAGGGTTCCGACATGCGCCTTGCCTCGCTTCCGGTCCTGATGCTTTGCGCCGCACCGGCGCTTGCGGATGCACCGCTGTTCATCCTCGACCAGACGCGCCTGCCCTTCGACCTGGGGCCCGGCGCGCCGCGCAATACGCCGGCCAAGACCTCGAACTCGCCGCATGCGGCGGCCAATTCGGCCGCCAGTCCGGCCAACAGCGCCTCGCGCTATGCCAATTCGCCGCGCAACCCGGCCAACGAAAAGCGGGTGATCTTCACCGCGGACGGCACCGTGGTCGGCTATTACGCCCCGAACGGCTCGGGGACGCTGAACCTGTTCACCGTGACCGGCAAGCGCGTCGCCTATCGGCCAAAGGGCAGCAAGAGCCTGTTTTCCAGCGAGGGCCGCTGGTGCGGCACGGTCGCGGATGCCAGCGGCGGCGGCTTCGCCTTCGGCATCATCCGCGACTGCGCCGGGTTGTTCTAGGAGGCGACACGGGATTGTCACATTGCAAGGCTAGATCGCAGGCAAGCGCAGCAGGAGATCCCCATGCAGGACCAGACACCCAAGGATTGGCTTGAAGCCGAGCTTCAGGACACGCTCGACGAGGATTTCGAGATCGAGCTGGAGGATGCGATCCTGTCCCAGGAGATCGCCCGCATCTATCGCCAGACCCATCCCGACCAGATGCCGCGCGCCGACTATTTCCGCGAGCTGCTGCGGCTTCAGGCCGAGCTTATCAAGCTTCAGGACTGGGTGGCCCATCACAAGGAAAAGGTCGTGGTCATCTTCGAGGGCCGCGACAGCGCCGGCAAGGGCGGTGCGATCAAGCGCATCACCCAGCGGCTGAACCCGCGCGTCGCCCGCGTCGTCGCCCTGCCCGCACCCTCGGACCGCGAAAAGACGCAATGGTATTTCCAGCGCTACGTCCCGCACCTGCCTGCGGGCGGCGAGATCGTGCTGTTCGACCGCAGCTGGTACAACCGCGCCGGAGTCGAGCGCGTCATGGGCTTCGCGACCGAGGACCAGGTCCAGCAGTTTTTCGACGACGTGCCGGAATTCGAGCGCATGCTGGTGCGCTCGGGCATCCGGCTGGTGAAATACTGGTTCTCGATCACCGACGAGGAGCAGCAGATGCGCTTCCTGATGCGCATCCACGACCCGCTGAAGCAGTGGAAGCTGTCGCCCATGGACCTGCAAGCCCGCGTCCGCTGGGAGGACTACACCAAGGCCAAGGAAGAGATGTTCGAGCGCACCAACATCCCCGAAGCGCCCTGGTATATCGTGCCCGGCAACGACAAGAAGCGGGCGCGGCTGAACTGCATGGCGCATCTGCTGACGCAGGTCCCCTACGGGCCGGTCCCGCATGACGAGATCACCCTGCCCGACCGGGTCTTCAACCCCGATTACGAGCGCGAAGTGCTGCCGCCCGAGCTTTATGTGCCGCAACGTTACTGAGGCGGGATCGGGCTTGCGGCGGCAGCCCTGCGCGGCATGATCGGCGCGGATCAGCCGCAAGGAGCCACGCGATGCCCAAAGCCTATTGGATCGGCCATGTCACGGTCGACGACCCCGCCGCATACGACGCCTATCGCCAGGCCAATGCCGCCGCCTTCGCCAAATACGGCGCGCGTTTCCTGGTGCGCGGCGGCGCCCAGCAGGTGGTCGAGGGCCAGATCCGGCCCCGCAGCGTGGTGATCGAGTTCGCCGACCTGGAGACCGCCCTCGCCTGCTATCGCAGCCCGGAATATCAGGCGGCACTGGCCTTGCGGCAGCCCTGCTCGATCGCCGATCTGGCCATCGTCGAGGGCTGGGAATCTGCCTGACAAATTTCGCGCGGGATATTGTTGTGGCGCGAAAATACCCTAATATCCCGGCATGTTTCGCAACCTTCTGAGCCGACTTTTCGCCGACCCCCCCGCATCCCCGCATCTCAGCGGGCAGGATGCCGAGGTCGCCGTCGCCTCGCTGCTGGTGCGGCTGGCGCGTGCCGACGACCATTACGGCAAGGCCGAGCAGCAGCGCATCGACCAGGTGCTGGCCCGGCGCCGCGGGCTTGCCGCCGCCGAGGCGGCCGAGCGGCGCGCGGCGGCCGAGATGATCGAGGCCGAGGCACCCGACACCGTCCGCTTCACCCGCACCATCAAGGAGCGCGTGGACCTGCAGGACCGGCAGGACATCGTCGCCGCCCTGTGGGAAGTCGCCTATGCCGACGGCGACCGCAATGCCGACGAGGAATCCCTGGTGCGGCTGGTGGCCGGGCTTCTGGGCGTGAACGACCGCGATTCGGCGCTGGCGCGGCAAAGGGCGCTGGACGATCTGGGACTGTCCGGCAAGTGAACGCGCAACCCCGCCCGAACCCGACCGCGCCGCCCGCCATCCGGGCGATCCCCGCCCCCGCCCAGCCGGCAAAACCCGCGACGAAAGCGTTGCAATCGCCCGGCAAATATCGCCTCATATCCGCATGAGCCAGACAGAACCGACCATCTCCGCCAACCCTGCGGCCCCCGATCCGACCGGCGTGCCGGTGATAGAAATTCGGGATCTGCACAAGGCCTATGGCCCGCTTCAGGTCATCCGGGGCGTCAGCCTGACCGCGCCGCGCGGCCATGTCATCAGCCTGATCGGCTCGTCCGGGTCGGGCAAGTCCACGCTGCTGCGCTGCTGCAACCTGCTCGAGGACAGCCAGCAGGGCGAGATCCTGTTCGAGGGCGAGGCGGTGAAATGGCGCGGCACCGGGCTGGCCCGCGTGCCCGCCGACCGGGCCCAGGTGACGCGGCTGCGCACGAACCTCTCGATGGTGTTCCAGCAGTTCAACCTGTGGTCGCACATGACCATCCTGCAAAACGTCATGGAAGCGCCGGTCCATGTCCTGAAGCGCAACCCGGCACAGGTCGAGGCGCGGGCGCGCGAATTGCTGGCCAAGGTCGGCATCGGCGACAAGGCCGACGCCTGGCCCGCGCAGTTGTCGGGCGGCCAGCAGCAGCGCGCCGCCATCGCCCGCGCGCTTTGCATGGAGCCGCGCGCGCTGCTTCTGGACGAGCCGACCAGCGCGCTGGACCCCGAATTGCAGCAAGAGGTGGTGCGCGTCATCAAGGACCTGGCCGCCGAGCATCGCACCATGCTGCTGGTCACCCATGACATGCGGCTGGCGGCCGATGTCAGCGACCACGTCGTCTTCCTGCATCAGGGCCGGATCGAGGAAGAGGGACCGCCGGCGCAGCTTTTCGGTGCGCCGCGATCCGAGCGGCTGCGCCAGTTCCTGAGCGCAACCATGGCAGAATGAAAGAACCGACAGGAGAGCAAGGACATGAAGAAACTGACGCTTGCCGCCGCAGCCTTCGCGCTGACCGCGGGCATGGGCATGGCGCAGACGGTGCGTATCGCCACCGAGGGCGCTTATCCTCCCTACAACCTCATCAACGACCAGGGCCAGGTGGCCGGCTTCGAGGTCGATCTGGGCAATGAGCTGTGCAAGCGGGCCGAACTGCAATGCACCTGGGTCAAGAACGACTGGGATTCGATCATCCCCAACCTGGTTTCGTCGAACTATGACGCGATCATGGCGGCGATGAGCATCAACGAGGAACGCAAGCAGGTCATCGCCTTCAGCGAGGATTATCTGCCGCCCGCGCCCTCCTCCTACGTCGCGCTCGACGAGGGCGCCAACCTTGAAACGGGTATCGTCGCGGTCCAGACCGGGACGGTCCAGGCGTCCCATGTCGCCGATACGCAGGCCACGATGCTGGAATATCCCAATATCGACCAAGTCTTCGCCGCCGTCCGCAACGGCGAGGCCGACGCGGCCTTCGGCGATCACGAGGTCATGCGCCCCTTCGTCGAGGACAGCGAGGACCTGATCTTCGTCGGCGAACAGGTCCGGCTGGACGAGGGCATCGGCATCGGCGTGCGCCAGTCCGACAACGAGCTGCGCGAAAAGCTGAACGCGGCCATCGGCACGATGAAACAGGACGGCAGCCTGAACGAGCTGATCAAGAAGCATTTCGGCGAGGACGCGCAGACCTACGAGTGATCCGACTGATGCCGTCGCGGCAGGTGCCGCGGCGGCCAAACCGGCGGCATGATGTTTTCCTATTGCACCGACCCCTCTGCCCTGCAGGGCCTTGCCTGGTTGTCATGCTATCTGACGACCGGCAACCACATGCTGTTCTATGCCAGCTTCGGCACGGTGATGCTGCTTCTGGCCATCACCGCGCCGGTGGCGCTGCTTTTCGGCTTCGGCGGGGCGATGGCCTCGCGCTCGCGCATCGCCGGGGTGCGCTGGTTCGGCCGCATCTACACCTCGATGGTGCGCGGCGTGCCCGATATCATCTTCTTTCTTTTCGTGCCCATCGCGCTGGACCAGGGCTTCGAGTGGCTGCGCTCGCGCGTCTATTGCGACCCGTCCGTGCCCGTGCGGCAGGGCAATGAGTTCATCGTCTGCGCGGCCGCCAAGCTGCCGCTTTCGACCTCGCCGGAATGGGTGCATCAAGCCTATGGCATCTTCCTGGCGGTGATCGCCTTTGCCGTGGTCTTCGGCGCCTTCGCGGCCAATGTGCTTTACGGCGCCATGAACGCGGTGCCTCGGGCGCAGCTGGAAACCGCCGAGGCCTACGGCATGAGCCCGCGCCAGGTGAGCCGGCGTGTCCTGATCCCGCAGATGTGGACCTATGCCCTGCCCGGCCTCGCCAATCTGTGGATGATCCTGATCAAGGCCACCCCGCTGCTGTTCGTGCTGGGGGTCGAGGACATCGTCTATTGGGCGCGCGAACTCGGCAGCGCCAAGACGCGCGCCTATGCCTATCCGCATCCCGATTGGCGGCTTTACTATTTCCTGGCCATCCTGGTCTTCTACCTGCTGATGACCTGGGGCTCGGAACGGTTCTTCGACCGCATCCGGGCCCGGCTCTCGGCCGGTCAGGCCACCGCCGCCGGAGAGGCGATGCGAAAGACCGCGACATGAGCCAGTGCCTGCAAACCATCCAGGACTACGGGCTGCGCGCCCTGGGCATCGGCGAGCGGCTGCTGCCGCGCAGCGAATTCACCTTGTGCGAGCAGGTTACGCTGATCGGCTCGGGCCTGCTCTGGAACGTCTATTTCGCGGCGCTGGCGGTGTTTCTCGGCTTTTTCCTGGCCAATCTGCTGGCCGTGGCCAAGGCCAGCGCCAATCGCTGGGCCCGCAAGCCGGCGGAATGGTTCATCTTCCTGTTTCGCGGCAGCCCGCTCTTCATCCAGTTCTTCCTGGCCTATGAGCTGTTGGTGCAATTGCCGCGTGCCGGCATCGACATCCTCGGCATCACCGTGCAGACCAGCTGGATGACCCGGGCCTGGGCCGGCGCGCTTCTGGTGCTGGTGCTGAACACCGCCGCCTATTCGGCCGAAATCTTCTACGGCGCGCTGCGCAACCTGCCCAAGGGCGAGCTCGAGGCAGCCGACGCCTATGGCATGGCCGGCTGGACGCGCTATCGTCGCGTGGTCTGGCCGACCGCGATGCGGCTGGCCTGGCCCGCCTATACCAACGAGGCGATCTTCCTGTTCCACGCCACCACGCTGGTGTTCTTTTCCGGCTTCCCGGCCTATCAGCAGCGGGGCGACGCGCTCTATTACGCCAATTATTTCGCCGACAAGACCTTCAACCCCTTCATCGCCTATCCGATCGTGGCGGGCTATTTCGTGCTGCTGACGATCTGCCTGATCGCGCTGTTCGGCATGGTGAACCGCCGGCTGAACCGCCACCTTCCCGGCGCGGCGAAAAAGATCCGTTACAGGCCCAATCTCATCAGGTGATCCATGGACTGGCTGCACGAGCATCCCGACGTCAAGACCATCCGCATCGCTGCCGCCGACCTCAACGGGGTGGCGCGCGGCAAGCGGGTTCCGGCACGTTTCGCCGACAAGATCCTGACCGAAGGCACGAAATTCCCGTTCTCGGTGCTGAACATGGACATCTGGGGCGAGGATGTCGAGGACAGCCCGCTGGTCTTTCAGGCCGGCGACCCCGACGGGCTGCTTCTGCCGACCGAACGCGGCTTCATGCCCATGCCCTGGCTGGAGGCACCGACCGGCCTCTTGCCGATCTGGATGTTCCACCTGGACGGCCGCCCCTATGAGGGCGATCCGCGCCAGGCGCTGGCCCGGGTGGTCGAACGCTACAAGGTCGCGGGCCTGACCCCGGTGGTGGCGACCGAACTGGAATTCTTCCTGATCGACGATTCGGGCGGGCAGCTGCGCGTGCCGCCCAGCCCGCGCTCGGGCAAGCGCCGCACGGGGGCGGAAACGCTGTCCCTGCGCGCGCTCGACGCCTTCGACCGCTTCTTCACCGCGCTCTATGACGCCTGCGAGGCGATGGACATTCCCGCCGATACCGCCATCTCGGAAGCCGCGCCCGGCCAGTTCGAGATCAACCTGATGCACCAGGCCGATCCGCTGAAGGCCGCCGACGACGCCTGGCTGTTCAAGCTGCTGGTCAAGGGACTGGCCCGGCGCTACGGCTTTGCCGGCTCGTTCATGGCCAAGCCCTACGAGGCATGGAACGGCTCGGGGATGCACATGCATTTCTCGGTTCTGGACGAACAGGGCCGCAACGTCTTCGACAATGGCGGCGAGGAAGGGTCCGAGGTGCTGCGCCATGCCGTGGCCGGCTGCCTTGCCGCCATGCCCGGCTCGACCCTGCTGTTTGCGCCGCATGAGAACAGCTATGACCGGCTGGTGCCGAACGCCCATGCGCCGACCGGCATCGGCTGGGCCTATGAGAACCGCACCTCGGCCATTCGCATCCCCTCCTCCGGCCCGAAAGCGCGCCGGATCGAGCATCGCGTGGCCGGCGGCGACGTGAACCCCTATCTGACGGTCGCCGCGGTGCTGGGCGCGGCGCTGAACGGCATCGAGGACAAGGTCGAGCCGCCGCCGCCGATCCAGGGCAATGCCTATGAGCTGGGGCTGGAACAGCTTCCAGGCAGTTGGGGCGCAGCCATCGACGCCTTCGAGACCTCGCCCCAGATCAAGCGCATCTTCCCCGCGCATCTGATCGAGAATTTCGTTATGACCAAGCGGCAGGAACTGCACTACATGGCCGAGCTTTCCGACGAGGAAACCGTCGAGCTTTACCTCGACACGGTCTGACCATTGCCGCTGGCGGCATTGTCACTGGCGGCTCAGGCCGCCAGCACCCCGGCCAGCGAGTTCGGCGCGCTATGGGTGATGCGCACGCGCACCAGATCGCCGACCTTGGCGGCCGGCGCCTCGACAAAGACCGCGTGCAGATAGTCCGACTTACCGACCATCTGCCCCGGATTGCGGCCGGGCTTCTCGAACAGCACGCCCAGCTCGCGCCCGACCATGCCCTCCTGCGCCGCCTTCTGCTGGCTGGTCAGCAACGCCTGCAATTCCTGCAGGCGCGCATCGGCCACGGCACCCTCGATCTCCGGCCGCTCATAGGCCGGGGTGCCGGGACGCGGCGAATACTTGAAGCTGAAGGCGGTGCCGAAATTCACCGCCCGCACCAGCTCCAGCGTGCCCTGGTGGTCCTGGTCGGTCTCGCCCGGGAAGCCGACGATGAAATCGCTGGTCAGCATGATGTCGGGCCGCGCCTCGCGGATACGCTCGATCAGCCGCAGGTATTGGTCGACCGTGTGGCGGCGGTTCATCGCCCTGAGGATGCGGTCGGAACCCGATTGCACCGGCAGGTGCAGATAGGGCATCAGCTTCGGCTCGTCGCGATGCGCCGCGATCAGGTCGTCCGCCATGTCGTTCGGATGGCTGGTGGTATAGCGGATGCGGTCCAGCCCGTCGATTTCCGCGATCGCCCGGATCAGCCGGCCGAAACCCCATTCGGACCCCTCCGGCCCCTCGCCATGCCAGCCGTTGACATTCTGGCCCAAAAGCGTGATCTCGCGCACGCCGCGCGCGACCAGATCGCGCGCCTCGGCCAGGATGCGCGAGACCGGGCGCGACACCTCGGCCCCCCGCGTATAGGGCACGACGCAAAAGGCGCAGAACTTGTCGCACCCCTCCTGCACGGTCAGGAAAGCCGCCGGGGCGCGCCTGGTGGCGGCGGGCTTCGGCAGATGCTCGAACTTGTCCTCGGCCGGAAATTCGGTATCGACGCCCCTGCCCGCGCGCGCCATGGCCGGCAGCCGGTGATAGGCCTGCGGCCCCACCACCAGGTCGACGATGGGCATGCGGCGCTGGATCTCCTCGCCCTCGGCCTGGGCCACGCAGCCGGCGACGCCGATCTTCAGGTCCGGCCTTTCCGCCTTCAGGGGCTTCAGCCGCCCCAGGTCGGAATAAAGCTTCTCGGCCGCTTTTTCCCGGATATGGCAGGTGTTCAGCAGCACCATGTCGGCGTCCGACTGGTTCTCGGTCAGGACATAGCCCTCGGCGCCCATGGCCTCGGCCATGCGCTGGCTGTCATAGACGTTCATCTGGCAGCCATAGGTCTTGATGAAGAGCTTCTTCACCGCCGGGGCGGGTTTGCTGGCTTGGTCACTCATGCCGTGCTGTCCTTGGGATCGACGCCTGATACAGGAAAACGCCCGGCTTGGAAAGGCCAGCCGCCATAACGCCCGGCGCCCGGCTTCTTCGTTCCCCAAATACTCGAATCCGGCCTCAAAGCCGGTAGATGGCCGAGAATTTCTCTTCCAGATAGTCCAGAAGCGGCCCCTCGCCGATATCGGCCCCGGTCGCCCGCTCGATCAGGTCGCGCTGCGGGTAAAGCCCGCCATGGCGCTGCATGTTCTCGCGCAGCCATTCGACCGCCGGGTCCGCCTCGCCGCGTGCCAAAGCCTCGTCCAGGTCCGGCACCGCGGCACGCAGCGCGGCATGCAGGCAGCCGGCATAGACGTTCCCCAGCGCATAGGTCGGGAAATAGCCGAACAGCCCCACCGCCCAATGCACGTCCTGCAGGACGCCATTGGCCGGCCGGTCCACCGCAACGCCGAAATCGCGCAGGAAGCGGGCGTTCCAGGCCTCGACCAGATCCTCGACATCCAGCCGCCCAGCGATCAGGTCGCGCTCCAGGTCGAAGCGCAGCATGATATGCAGGTTGTATTGCACCTCGTCCGCCTCGGTGCGGATGAAGCCGGGGGTGACGCGGTTCACGGTGCCGTAGAAGGCATCGGCATCGGGCACCGACAGCCCGCCGAAGGCATCCGACATGCGCTGGTAAAGCCAGCCGGTAAAGGCGCGGCCGCGGCCCAGCTGGTTCTCGTAGATCCGGCTCTGGCTTTCGTGCGCGCCCATCGAGACGCCGCGCCCCAGCGGCGTGAAGGCATAGTCGCTGTCGATGCCCAACTCATAGCTGGAATGCCCGACCTCGTGGATGGTCGAATAGAGGCAGTTGAAGGGATCGGCCTCGACCACCCGCGTGGTGATGCGGCTGTCCTGCCAGCGCCCCGAGCTGAACGGGTGGACGGCGATATCCATGCGCCCGCGCGTCCAGTCATAGCCGAAGGCCGTGGCACAAGTCCGTGCCAGGCGCAGCTGCGTCTCCTGCGGGAAATGGCCGGTCAGCGGCTGCGGCTGGAAGGCGGCGCCCAGCACGTCCTCGCGCAGCGCCACCAGCCGCGGGCGCATGGCGTCGAACAGCGTCGCGATCTCGGCCTGGGTCGTGCCGGGCTCGTAATCGTCCAGGAGCGCGTCGTAAAGGTCGCCGCCATCGGCCAGCGCCGCCGCCTCCTCGCGCTTCAGCATCAGGATGTCGTTCAGCGCCGGCAGGAAGTCCTCGGGCGCGTCCTTGGCGCGCGCATCGGCCCAGATGCCCTGCGCCAGCGAGGTCTGCCGCGCCAGTTCCGTCGCCAGCCGCGAAGGAATGCGCGAGGCGCGGCGATAGTCGCGCGCGATCAGCTCGATGACGCGGGCATCCTCGTCGTCCTCGGGCTCGGCCTGGTCCAGCCATTCGCCCAGGCGCGGATCGGTGCGGCGCTCGTGCAGCACCGATTCCATCGCCGCCATTTCCTCGGCGCGCTGCTCGACGGCACCCCGCGGCATCACGGTTTCCTGGTCCCAGGCCAGCCGTTCGGCGACCGAGGACAGCGCCTCGGTCTGGCGCTGGAAGGCGAGAAGATCGTCGAAAGCGCTCATCGGACAGTTCCCCGGACCGAAGTTTCATAAGGATAGCGCGCATGGTGCCGCGCGCGCAGGATCAGAGTGAACAGTGCCACGGCTCCGATCTGATGCGCCAGTGCCAAAGGCAGCGGCGAGGCATGCAGCACGTTCATGATGCCAAGCGCCACCTGCACGGCCAGCGCGACCAGCATCGCGACATAGGCGCCGCGCGTCACCGGATGCGGCGAACGGCGGGCGCGCATGAACACCACCACCGCAAAGACCGCCAGCAGATAGCCGGTCATGCGGTGGATGAACTGCACCAGCGCCGGGTTTTCGAAGAAGTTGCGCCAGCCCAGCGTCGCGTCCCAGATCTCGGCCGGGATCCATTCGCCGCCCATGGTCGGCCAGCCGGTATACATGCGCCCCGCATCGATCCCCGCGACCAGCGCCCCCAGCAGGATCTGGACGAAGGCCAGGTGCATCAGCCCGGTGGTCATCGAGAAAAGCTTGGCCTCGCCGGCCCGGCGGGCGCGCAAAAGCGCCGCCTCGGACCGCGACAGCGCCAGCACATACCAGGCGATCAGGCCAAGAATGGCAAAGGCCAGCCCCAGATGCGTCGCCAGCCGATAGGAGGCCACGCGCACCATCTCGCCCGACAGTCCCGAATGCACCATCCACCAGCCGATCGCGCCCTGCGCGCCCCCCAGCGCGCCCAGCAACAGCAGCCGCGGCGTCCAGCCGGTGGGAATGCGCCTGGTCGCCAGGAAGAAGACGAAGCCCGCCGCCCAGACCAGCCCCACCAGCCGCCCCAGCAGCCGATGCGACCATTCCCACCAGTAGATCCGCTTGAAGCTCGCCAGGTCCATGTCGGAATTGACCAGCTCGAACTGCGGGATCTGCCGGTATTTGTCGAACTCGGCCTGCCAGGTGGCGGCATCCATCGGCGGGATCGCCCCGGTCACCGGCTTCCATTCGGTGATCGACAGGCCCGAGCCGGTCAGCCGCGTCGCGCCGCCAAGCGCGATCATCGCCGCGACCATGACGAACAGCACGACCAGCCAGAGGCGGATCGCGCCGCGCGCGCCCTTGTGGCCGGCATCGATCATGCCGCCGGAGGGCGTCGTGCCGGGCGGGGTCGTCTCGGTGACTTCCTGAAAGACGGGACGTCTTGCCATGTCAGCTTCCTTCTCGATCGGGCGCGACATTGGCCCGCGCGCGCCCGGAAATCAATCAGCCGCGGCGGATCAGTTGCCGCAGCATGCCGTGGAAGATGCGCGTATCGGCGCGGGTCAGCGGCAGTCGCGACCACAGGTTGCGCAGCGTCAGCTTCATCGCCGGCGCCTTTTCGGGCGGAAAGAAGAAACCGGCCTCGGCCAGCCGCTCCTCCCAGTGATCGGCGAGCTTCTCGATCTCCAGCCGCGTCGCGGGCGCCTCGCCATCCGGGCGGCGGCCATGCGGGGCGGGCTGGGGCGGCAGGCTGTCCTGCGCCCATTCATAGCCGGTCAGCAGCACCGCCTGCGCCAGGTTCAGCGAGGGGAAATCCGGGTTCACCGGCACGGTGATGATGGCATTGGCCCGCGCCACGTCCTCGTTCTCCAGGCCCGCGCGCTCGGGACCGAAGATCACAGCAACCCGGCCGCCCTGCGCCACCCGGTCGCGGGCATCGGCCATGGCCGTGGCAGGGGTCAGGACGGGCTTGGTCAGTTCGCGCCCCCGCGCGGTGGTGGCATAGGCGTAATCCACGTCCGCCATGGCCTCGGCCAGCGTCGCAAAGACCCGTGCCCGGTCCAGCACGCGCCCGGCTGCACCCGAGGCCATGGCCACGGCCCTGGGATTGGGCCAGCCGTCGCGCGGCGCCACCAGCCGCATGTCCGTCAGGCCGAAATTCAGCATGGCGCGCGCGGCCGCACCGATGTTTTCGCCCATCTGCGGGCGCATGAGAATGATCGCCGGTTCCATGCGCGCGGCCATATCCTTCCGCGCACCCACTGGCAAGGCGCGCGGCGCTGCGCTATCTGCTTGCGGAACACGAGGATGACAGCGCCATGACAGACCAGCCCAATTCGCCGCAACTCTACCTGATCACGCCGGTCGGAGCAGCCGCCTCGACGCTGGGGCCGATGCTGGCCGAGGTCATGGACCGCTTTCCCGTCGCCTGCCTGCGCATCCCCGGCGCCGGCACCGAGGACGAACTGGGCCGCATCGCCGACCTGGCGCGCGAGATCGCCCATGCCCGCGACGTGGCGGTGGTGATCGAGGACCATGTCCAGCTGGCTCAGCGCCACGGGCTCGACGGCGTGCACCTGACCAACGGCGCGCGTGGCGTGCGCCACGCCCGCAAGGAACTGGGCCAGGACGCCATCGTCGGCACCTTCTGCGGCGCCTCGCGCCACGACGGCATGAATGCGGCCGAGGCCGGGGCGGATTACGTCAGCTTCGGCCCCTGCGGCGCCACCGCGCTCGGCCATGGCGAGATCGCGCCGCTGGAGCTGTTCCAATGGTGGTCCGAGGTGATCGAGATTCCCGTCATCGCCGAGGGTGCCCTGACCCCGGCGCTGATCGGCCAACTGGCGCCCGTCGCCGATTTCATCGCCCTCGGCGCCGAGATCTGGTCGGAACCGGACCCGGCCGAGGCCCTGGGGATTCTCTGGCGCTGACCTGCCTGGCGGCACGGCCGGATGGGTATTTGAGAAACGGAAAGCCGCAGGTTGCGCGCAGTTTCCCGACCCGAGCGCACGGCCCCTGCCGCTTTCCGTTTTCCAAATACCCATGCAACGCCGCAATCCAGGTCGCCGCCTGCCTCTTGCGCACCGCCATGCCGCAGCCTAAAGCCTTGCCATGACCCAACATCAGCGCCTTCTCATCATCGATTTCGGCTCCCAGGTCACGCAGCTGATTGCGCGCCGCCTGCGCGAGTTGAACGTCTATTGCGAAATCCACCCGTTCAACGCGGTCGACGACGCCTTCCTGAAAGACTTCGCCCCGCAGGCCGTGATCCTGTCGGGCGGTCCCGCCTCGGTCACCCAGGCGGATTCGCCGCGCGCGCCGCAGAGCCTCTTCGACATGCAGGTGCCGGTCTTCGGCATCTGCTATGGCCAGCAGGTGATGATGGAGCAGTTGGGCGGCCGCGTCGAATCGGGCCATCACGCCGAATACGGCCGCGCCTTCATCGCGCCCGCCGAGGGGCACAAGGGCGATGGCATCTTCGCCGGCCTGTTCGATACCGGCCGCGAGGAAGTCTGGATGAGCCATGGCGACCGCGTCACCCGGCTTGCGCCGG
The DNA here is from genome assembly GCF_030234105.1 of Paracoccus sp. SSJ. Taxonomy (NCBI): domain Bacteria; kingdom Pseudomonadati; phylum Pseudomonadota; class Alphaproteobacteria; order Rhodobacterales; family Paracoccaceae; genus Paracoccus; species Paracoccus sp. SSJ. The sequence goes on from NZ_JASSPE010000006.1 coordinate 218,547, forward strand.
GCTTCGAGGTGATCGGCACCTCGCCCAATGCCCCCTTCGCCATGATCGCGGACGAGGCACGCAAGTTCTTTGCCGTGCAATTCCATCCCGAGGTCCATCACACCCCGAACGGCCGCCGGATGCTGGAGAATTTTGTCCGCATGGCGGGCTTTGCCGGCGACTGGACCATGGCATCCTATCGCCAGGAGGCGATCCGCAAGATTCGCGAGCAGGTCGGGACCAAGCGGGTGATCTGCGGGCTGTCGGGCGGCGTCGACAGTTCGGTCGCCGCCGTGCTGATCCACGAGGCGATCGGCGACCAGTTGACCTGCGTCTTCGTCGATCACGGGCTTTTGCGGCTGAACGAGGCCGAGGAAGTCGTGACCATGTTCCGCGACAACTACAACATCCCGCTGATCCATGCCGACGAGAACGAATTGTTCCTGTCGGCGCTGGAGGGCGTCAGCGACCCCGAGGTCAAGCGCAAGACCATCGGCAAGCTCTTCATCGACGTGTTCCAGAAATACGCGAGCGAAATCGAGGGCGCGGAATTCCTGGCCCAGGGCACGCTTTACCCGGACGTGATCGAATCGGTCAGCTTCTCGGGCGGCCCCTCGGTCACGATCAAGAGCCACCACAATGTCGGCGGCCTGCCCGAGAAGATGGGGCTGAAGCTGGTCGAACCGCTGCGCGAGCTTTTCAAGGACGAGGTCCGCGCCCTGGGCCGCGAGCTTGGCCTGCCCGAGAAATTCATCGGCCGCCATCCCTTTCCCGGCCCCGGGTTGGCGATCCGCTGCCCGGGCGAGATCACCCGCGACAAGCTGGAGATCCTGCGCAAGGCCGATGCGGTCTTCATCGACCAGATCCGCAAGCACGGGCTTTATGACGAGATCTGGCAGGCCTTCGTCGCCATCCTGCCGGTGCGCACCGTGGGCGTGATGGGCGACGGGCGCACCTACGATTATGCCTGCGCGTTGCGCGCCGTGACCTCGGTCGATGGCATGACGGCGGATTACTATCCCTTCAGCCACGAGTTCCTGGGCGAGACCGCGACGCGGATCATCAACGAGGTCAAGGGCATCAACCGCTGCACCTATGACATCACCTCGAAGCCGCCGGGCACGATCGAGTGGGAATGATCCCGCGTCTGGCACGGCAAGGCACCTGAAGGCATAAAAAGCAGCTAAGCCTGCGTAATCGCGGGCTTTTTTGTATTTGTGTCTGGCACGATCTGGCAACAGGAGGAAGCGCCAAGCACCGTTTGAGCATGGCATTAAAGCTGGTATTATGGTTTGGCGATGCCATGATTGATGCCGATACCATGCTGCGTTATTTTGTGTGCTCATGGTATCAGCGTTTTACAAGTTACTGTTTTATAAATAAAAAATACGATAAATTCGAGGTTTTTTCAGCATGGTATCGGAAATGAAGAAGGATAAGGTACATGCTGACCGATACCAAGCTGCGCAATCTCAAGCCCAGGGACAAGCTCTACAAAGTGAATATCGCCGCTAATGGTTTCGGCCCCGGGAACGCTGCCGGTTCCCGCCGGCCCGTCATTGCGGCAACCGTTCACAACAAGGATCCTGCCATGAGTTGCGCCTGCGGACAGAACCACAACCACGCACCCCCGCTCGTTCTGGGCGGCGAGGAGATCCCCCTTGAGAGGCCGCTGGTTTCGTTGAGCGGACGGCTGATCTGCAAGGACGCGGCGCAGATGCTGCTGGCGCTGGACCTTCTGACCGAACATGCCGAACTGAGCCGGGCCGAACCCGGCAACCTGCGCTTCGACCTCGCCCAGGCCGAGGATCCGCTGGTCTGGGAACTGAACGAGCTTTACGCCGACGAGGCGGCCTTCCAGGCGCATCGCGACCGGCTGAAGGACAGCCGCTGGGGCCGCGAAAGCCATGGCATCCAGCGCGACTTCACCCGCAGCGAGCCGATGCCGCGCCTCCGCGCCGAGATGGCGCATGACCGCGCCGCCGTCTCGGAGCTGCTGGCATGCGCCTTCGACGGGCCGGCCGAGGCGCGGCTGGTCGAGGCACTGCGTGCCGATGACGACCTGGCGCTGTCGCTGGTGGCCGAGGCCGAGGGCACGGTGATCGGCCATGTCGCGCTGTCGCCGCTCAAGGCCGAGGGGCCGGCGCTGGCGCTGGCGCCGCTGGCGGTGCATCCCGCCGTGCAATCGCGCGGCATCGGCGAGGCGCTGACCCGCGCCGCCCTGGCGGCGTTCGACGACCATACCATCGTGGTTCTGGGCGATCCCGCCTATTACGGCCGCTTCGGCTTCGCTCCCGCCGATCTGGATTCGCCCTATGCCGGGCCGCATCTCATGGCGCTGGGGCCTGAGCTGCCCGCAGGCAGCCGCATCGCCCATGCCCAGGCATTCGCCGGGCTCTGACGCGCCTCAGCCCTCGCTCTCCGGCGGCGCCTCCTGTTGCGGCAGCCGGAGCCGCACGCGCTTGACCCGGCGCGGATCGGCGTCGACGATCTCGAACTCGGCGCCGCTTTCATGCGGGATCACCTCGCCGCGCACCGGCACCCGGCCGGTCAGCATGAAGATCAGGCCGCCCAGCGTGTCGATCTCTTCCTCTTCCTCGTCGGTGGCAAGGCGCAGGCCGGTCTGGGCCTCGACATCCTCCAGCGCGGCGCGGGCCTGGATCAGCCATTGGCCGGGCTTTTCCTGGATGACGAGCCCGCCCTCGATCTCGTCATGCTCGTCCTCGATCTCGCCGATGACCTGCTCGATCAGGTCCTCGATGGTGACGAGCCCGTCCACGCCGCCATATTCGTCGATCACCAGCGCCATGTGGATGCGCTTTTGCTGCATCTGCTGCAAGAGCACGCCGATGGGCATCGAGGGCGGCACGTAAAGCAGCGGCCGCAGCATCGGGCGCAGCGCGAACTTGACCGGAGCCTTGACGCCGAAGCCGTATTTCAGCGCCAGATCCTTCAGGTGGATCAGCCCCAGCGGGCTGTCCAGCGTGCCACGAAACACCGGGATGCGGGAAAAGCCGTGCTCGCGGAACATCTCGACCAGTTCCGGCAGGGTGGCAGTCACCGGCGCGGCGACGATCTCGGCCTTGGGCACGGCCACGTCGTCGACGCGCATCCGCCGCAGGTTGACCATCCCGGGAACGCCCGACGACGGGGCGGCCGGTCCCTTGTCGCGGGCCTCGGCGCCCTCGGGCTCGGGCTCGCCGCCGCCGAAGGCACCCAGGATGCGCCCCAGAAAGCCGCGCGATTGCGGCAGGTCACGCCCGTCCCCGCCCGTGCCATCCGCCCATGAGGCGGGTTCGGCGGAGACGGGCGTGTCGGGACTTCGGTCGTTGGTCATGTCTCATGTTCCAGATAAGGGTCGGGGATGCCCAGCTTGCCCAGGATCGAGCGTTCGGCATCCTCCATGGTTTCGGCATCCTCGTCGTCGATATGGTCATATCCTGCAAGATGCAGCATGGCATGGACAAGAAGATGCGTGGCGTGATCGGCGAAGGGCTTGCCCTGCGCCTCGGCCTCGCGCAGGCAGGTGTCGTAGGAAATGGCGATATCGCCCAGTTCCTCGGCCCCCGGCGGTTCGGGATGGGCGCCGGGCTCGCGCGCCTCGAACTCGACCGCGGGCCAGCTCAGCACGTTGGTGGGCTTGGGCTTGCCGCGGAACTCGGCGTTCAGCGCGGCGATGCGGGCGTCGTCGCAGCCCATGACCACGACCTGAAAGGCATCCAGGTCCAGCCATTCGCCCACCGCGCGGGCGGCGCGTTCGGCCATGGCGGGCAGGTCGGCATCCTCCCAGCGGTCGTCCTCCAGCACGATGTCGACGATCTCCGGCACCTCTTCCGGCGCGTCGGCACTGTCAGGCATCGCTCGGCCCCCCACCTGCCACTCCTCCGCCGGCCATTCCCCCGCCGGCCAGCCGCGGCTCGCGCCGCGGGATGCGCTGGCCGCGCTCGTCGAAGACCTCGCCCCGGGCCAGCGCCGCCTCAGCCTCGGCGTCGTAGGCTTCGATGATGCGGGCGACCAGCGTATGGCGCACCACGTCCTTGGCGGTGAAATAGCTGAAGCTGATGCCCTTGATGCCCTTGAGGATCTTTTCCGCCTCGACCAGGCCGGAATGCACGCCGCGCGGCAGGTCGATCTGGGTGCGGTCGCCGGTGACCACCATGCGCGAGCCCTCGCCCAGCCGGGTCAGGAACATCTTCATCTGCATGGTGGTGGCGTTCTGCGCCTCGTCCAGCACCACGAAGCTGTTCGACAGCGTGCGGCCGCGCATGAAGGCCAAGGGCGCGATCTCGATGCGCTTTTCCTCCATCAGCTTCTGCACCTGCTTCGCGGGCAGGAAATCGTTCAGCGCGTCATAGAGCGGCTGCATGTAGGGATCGACCTTTTCCTTCATGTCGCCGGGCAGGAAGCCCAACCGCTCGCCCGCCTCGACGGCGGGGCGCGACAGGATGATGCGATCCACATGGCCGCCGATCAGCATGGTCACGCCCACGGCCACCGCAAGGTAGGTCTTGCCGGTGCCGGCGGGGCCGATGCCGAAAGCCATTTCGTTGGCGAACAGCGCACGGACATAGTCCTTTTGCGCATCGGTGCGCGGCTCGACGGTCTTCTTGCGGGTGCGCAGCTCGATCGGGCCGGTCTGGAACATCTCCAGCTGCTCGGCCGGGCTCGGCCCTTCGGCCACCGTCTCGCTGCCCATGCGCAACGCGGCCTCGACCTCGGCCATCTCGACCGGGCGGCCCTGCTCCAGCCTTGCGTAAAGCGCGCGCAGCACCTGCGCCGCCTCGGCCTGGGCCTCGACCGGGCCCACGACCGACAGAAGGTTGCCGCGTCGCAGGATATGCACCTTCAGCGCCTCCTCGATCCGCGCGAGGTGGCGGTCATGCGGGCCGCAGAGGTCGATCAACAGCCGGTTGTCGTGGAATTCCAGCAGGGTTTCGCCGGGGGTCGCGGTCGCGGGATGCGTAGGGGTCAGACCCAAATTCGTCTCCGAGGTGGGGTTCTCAGTAACTCATGGTTGCAACTGCGCGGGATTCGCACAAGAGGGGCGGCCCCGCTGTTTTGGATTTGCAGCCGATTCGGCGAAAAAACGGACATCATGCTTGCGGTCCGCGCGCCATGGGGCGGGCGCGCCCTGCGACGAAATCACGCAGGTAATCGTCCTCGGCCGAGTCCAGCCCGGCCACGCTGCCCTGCCAGCGCAGCCGTCCGCGATCCAGAAGCGCCACCCGGTCGGCGATGCTGCGCACCGAGCTCATGTCATGGGTGATGGTGATGGCGGTGGCGCCGGTCTCGTCGGCGATGCCGCGGATCAGGGCGTTGATCGCCGCGGCCCGGATCGGGTCCAGCCCGGTGGTCGGCTCGTCGAAGAAGATCACCTTCGGGTCGGCGGCGATGGCACGGGCCAGCCCGGCGCGCTTGCGCATGCCCCCCGAAAGCTCGGCCGGGTAGAGATCCGCCACCTCGGGGCCAAGGCCGACACGGGCCAGCTTATCGATGGCGATCCTGCGCGCCTGCGCCCTGGGCATGGTCCGCAGCAGGCGAAAGGCGACGTTGCGCCAGACCGGCAGGCTGTCGAACAGAGCCGCATTCTGGAACAGCATGCCGAAGCCGTCCATGAACGCCGCCCGCTGCCCAGCCAGCGGCTCGCCCCGCCACAGGACCTGCCCGGCATCGGGCGTCTCCAGCCCCAGGATGCAGCGCAAGAGCACCGATTTCCCGGTGCCCGAGCCGCCGATGACCACCAGGCTTTCGCCCTCAGCCAGATCCAGGTCCACGCCGTCCAGCACCCGCTTGGCGCCATAGGCTTTGGACAGGCCGCGCACCGCCAGCATCAGAAGAACAGCCCCGTCAGCGCGAAATTGGCGGCCAGGATACCGACCGAGGCCGCGACCACGGCATTGGTCGTCGCCCGCCCGACGCCCGCGGCCCCCCCGGCCGCCGTCATGCCGAACCAGCAGCCCGACAGCGCCACGATCAGCCCGAAGACCGCGCCCTTGAGCAGGCCCGAGACCACGTCCCAGCTTTCCAGATAGGCCCAGGAATTGGACAGGTAGATGGCCGAGTTGAACCCCAGCGCGTTCACTCCGATCAGCCAGCCGCCCATGATGCCGATCACGTCGCCCACGCCCACCAGCATCGGGACGCAGAGCAGCGCCGCCCACAGCCGGGGCGAGACCAGCCAGCCCACGGGATCGGTCGAAAGCGTCACCAGCGCGTCGATCTGCTCGGTCACGCGCATGGTGCCCAGCTCTGCCGCGATGGCGCTGGCGACGCGGGCTGCGACCATCAGCCCGCCCAGCACTGGGCCAAGCTCGCGCGCCATGCCGATGGCGACGATGGCGGGCACCACGTCGCCGGCCTGGAAGCGCTCGCCCCCGGAATGGATCTGCAAGGCCAGCGCCGCGCCGGTGAACAGCGCCGTCAGCCCGACCACCGGCAGCGAGAGCCAGCCGATCTGCATGACCTGCCGCGCCAGTTCCGCCGGATGTTGCCCGACCCGGGCCAGACCGCGTGCGGCAAAGATCGTCACCTGCCCGGTCATCCGGGTCAGGCCGATCGCCGCCCTGCCGGTCAGCCGGATCGGGTTCAAAGCCAGGTCCGCTCGTAGCGCCGCCCCAGCGAGGTCAGGATCTCATAGCCGATGGTGCCCGACAGCGCCGCCAGGTCATCGACGCCCTGCCGCGCGTTCAGGATCTCCAGCGCCGCCGGCACGTCGGGCAGATCGGTCACGTCGACGGTGATCAGGTCCATCGAGATGCGGCCGATCACCGGCACCCCGCGCTCGCCGACCCAAAGCGTCAGCTTGCCGTCCCGCGCCAGCGCCCGTGCCAGCCCGTCGGCATAGCCCGCCGCCACCGTCGCCACGCGCGACGGGCGCGCGGCAGTCCAGGCATAGCCGTAGCCCACGGATTCGCCGGGCTTCACCTCGCGCACCTGGATCACCGGCAGCGCCAGCGTCACCACGGGCCGCGCATCGGCAAAGGGCTCGCCGCCGTAAAGCCCGATGCCGGGCCGCACCAGGTCGAAATGGTAATCCGGCCCCAGCAGGATGCCGCCCGTCGCCGCCAGCGAACGCGGCGCGGTCACGTCCTCGGTCATCGCGCGAAAGGCGGCGAGCTGCTGGGCATTGGCCGGGTGGTCCGGCTCGTCTGCGCAGGCCAGGTGCGACATGATCAGCGCCGGGCGGGCGGCCAGCGCCTCGGCCCGGATGGCTGCCCATTCGCCGGGCTCGATGCCCAGCCGGTTCATGCCGCTGTCAAGCTGGATGCCGAAGGGACCGCGCGGACGCAGCGCACGGTCGCGGAAGAACTGTTCGGGACTGTTCAGCAGCGGAACCAGCCCGGCCAGATCCGCGCCCTCCATATGGCCGGACAGCACGAAGATGCGCGCATCATCGGGCAGAAGCGGCCGGATCGCCCGCCCCTCGGAGGCCAGCGCGACGAAGAAATCCCGCGCGCCCGCCGCGTAAAGCGCCGGCGCGACGCGATCCGCGCCCAGCCCATAAGCATCGGCCTTGACGACCGCAGCCGCCCGCGCGCCCGGGGCCCTGGCCGCAAGCGCCTTCCAGTTGGCCACGATGGCCGGAATATCGATGACGAGTCCCATGGCAGCGGCATGGCTCCTGCCATGCGCGGCGTCAAGGGTTTTAGCATTTTTGCTATTTGCAGCGCGGGATGCTAGCATATTTTGCAAATATTCGCCTTTCCGCTTCCCGCACCCGCAGCAAGCCTATAGTTTGCTGCAAACCCAAAGGGAGACGGCTCATGAAGGACATCCTCGGCGAACTGGAATCGCGCCGCCGCGATGCGCGGCTGGGCGGCGGACAGCGGCGCATCGACGCCCAGCACGCCCGCGGCAAGCTGACCGCGCGCGAGCGGCTCGAGCTGTTGCTGGACGAGGGTTCCTTCGAGGAATTCGACATGTTCGTCCGCCACCGCTCGACCGATTTCGGCATGCAGGAGGACCGCCCCTACGGCGACGGCGTGGTCACCGGCTGGGGCACGATCAACGGCCGCATGGTCTATGTGTTCAGCCAGGACTTCACCGTCTTCGGCGGCTCGCTATCGGAAACCCATGCGCAGAAGATCTGCAAGATCATGGACATGGCGGTCCAGAATGGCGCCCCGGTGATCGGGCTGAACGATTCGGGCGGCGCGCGCATCCAGGAGGGCGTCGCCAGCCTTGCCGGCTATGCCGACGTGTTCCAGCGCAACATCATGGCCTCGGGCGTGGTGCCGCAGATCTCGGTCATCATGGGTCCCTGCGCCGGCGGCGCGGTCTATTCGCCGGCGATGACCGACTTCATCTTCATGGTCAAGGACACCTCCTACATGTTCGTGACCGGCCCGGACGTGGTCAAGACGGTGACGAACGAGGTGGTGACGGCCGAGCAGCTGGGCGGCGCCTCGACCCATACCAAGAAGAGCTCGGTCGCCGACGGCGCCTTCGAAAACGACGTCGAGGCCATGTCCGAGATCCGCCGGCTGGTCGACCTCTTGCCGCTCAACAACCGCGAGAAGGCGCCGACCCGGCCGTTCTTCGATGATCCGAACCGCGTCGAGCCCAGCCTCGACACGCTGATCCCCGACAACCCGAACCAGCCCTACGACATGAAGGAACTTATCCTGAAGGTCGGGGACGAGGGCGATTTCTACGAGATCCAGAAGGATTTCGCCGCCAATATCATCACCGGCTTCATCCGCATCGAGGGCCAGACCGTGGGCGTCGTCGCCAACCAGCCCATGGTGCTGGCCGGCTGCCTCGACATCGACAGCTCGCGCAAGGCCGCGCGTTTCGTGCGCTTCTGCGACGCCTTCGAGATCCCGATCCTGACCTTCGTCGACGTGCCGGGCTTCCTGCCGGGCACCGGGCAGGAATATGGCGGCGTCATCAAGCATGGCGCGAAGCTGCTCTTCGCCTATGGCGAGGCGACGGTGCCGAAGGTGACCGTCATCACCCGCAAGGCTTACGGCGGCGCCTATGACGTCATGGCCTCCAAGCACCTGCGCGGCGATTTCAACTATGCCTGGCCCACCGCCGAGATCGCCGTGATGGGCGCCAAGGGCGCGGTCGAGATCCTGTATCGCAGCGAACTCGGCGATGCCGAGAAGATCGCCGGCCGCACCAAGGATTACGAGGACCGCTTTGCCAACCCCTTCGTCGCCGCCGAGAAAGGCTTCATCGACGAGGTGATCCAGCCGCATTCGACCCGCCGCCGCGTCGCAAGGGCCTTTGCCTCACTGCGCGGCAAGAAGCTGTCGAACCCCTGGAAGAAGCACGACAACATCCCGCTGTAACGGCGGGAAACCGGAGGGAGGACGCATGTCGGGAATTGCGGTGATCGGCCTTGCGCTGGTGCCCTCGGCCGTTCTGGCCGGGATGGCCGGCCCTGCGCTGGCGCAAGGCGCCCAGGCCGACATCGTCCTGCCCTCGGGCGCCGTGGTGCGCTGGCAAGAGACGCGCCACGACGATGCCGGCGGGTTCGGCCTGACCTATCGCTTTCGCTTCGTCATGCCCGACCTGGCGCAGCGCGTGCCGGCGACCAGCGGCCCGGCCTCGGATTTCGTGGAAAACGAGGCGCGCGAACCGATCGAGATCGACACCGAAACCGGCGAGACCCTGGGCGCCGAGCCGGATGACGGCCTGATCGACCCCGCGACGCTGGAGGATCTGGCCGAGGCGGACATTCCCCCCGAAACCGAGGAGGAAGCGGCCGATGCGCTGGTCGGCACCCCGGTCCTGCCCGCTGCGCCCGACGTGCTGGCGCAGGACCCCGTGCATGACGACATCGTCTGGCTATGCGAGAACTGGGCCCTGCCCCGCATCGCCGCTCCGGCGCCGCGGCCCAGCCAGATCATCATCAGCCTGGCCGACCGCGAGGTGCCCTTCGGCGCCTTCGATCCCGAGGCGGTGCAGATATTCGAGGCGTTCCGCCTGCCGCCCGACCGCGACACCTGCGAATGGGAGCCGTGGTGATGCGTTTCCCCCTGCCCTCTGATGCAAGCCTGCCACAGCCGCCCGCACCCGCGCCCGCCTGCCTGCCGGGCGCCTGTCGGCCCTGCCCCGTGCTGGCTATCATGGCGCCGCGGTCGCACGAAGCGGCCGAATCTCAACCGAGCAGTCGGGACCTCGCCGTCCCGCATTACAGGAGCATGACAACATGTCGAAAAAGCTTGCACTCGCCCTCGTCCTGGTCGGCCTCGCAGCGGCCTGCGCCAAGAAAGAGCCCGATGTCGCCCCGATTCCGGTCCAGCCCGAGCCGGTCTTCCAAGGCAAATACGGCGCCAACTGAGCCATTGGCCGCGCGCGGGCTGCAAGGCGGCCCGCGCGATCCGCGTTCCGCCTGCCCCCCGCGCGCCAACGCAATTCCAAGAGGGGGCAAGACATGCTGAAGCATCGCGGCTTTCCCGGCCGCCTTCCCGGCACCGATTTCCAGTTCACCATCCGCCGCGCCAACAAGAAGGGTGCAACGCCCTTGACCCGGCGCGAGCGTTTCCGCGACCGCAAGCCGGCCGACCGCCGCGCCGACACCGCCTTTCTGGCAGCCTTGATCGCGCATTTCGGCGAGGAACCCTTTCAGCGCGGCAATCTCGACGCCGGGCGTCTGTCCTGGCTGCTCGGCCGCGAGGTGATCGCCGTCGGCAAGCTGGACCCCACCGATTACGACCAGCTTCTGCGCGTCGACATGAAGCGCGCCGAGGCCAGTTTTCCCGAGCTTTTCGCCGAGGACGCCCCGGAATTCGACTGGGACGACGAGGAGTGGGATGACGAGGATCGGGACGGCGAGGACGAGCTCTGATGGCCGGCCTGGGGATGGGCGGATTGCCGCGTAGCGTTGCCTTTTCACACCGTTGTCAGTTTCTTCCGGGGATAGTGCGTGCAATATTGTGCGCACCTCTATCACCAACGGCCCGGAAGCGGGCCCATAATACAGGCAAAAAGCTATGCAAAAATCCGTCATCCTCCGTCTTTCCGGCGCAGTCCTGCTGGTCGCCGGCCTTGCTGCCTGCGAACAGGGCTATGGCGGCGGCTCGACCCTGTCCCCCGACGCGCAGCGCGCGGCTGGCGGCGCGTTGGCCGGTGCGGCCGTGGCAAAGATCATCGACGGTGACGTTGCAACCGGCGCCCTCATCGGCGCGGCCGGCGGTGCGCTGTGCGACGACGCCGGCGTCTGCCAGCGCCGCTACTGATTTCAACAGGGCCGATGGCGCAGGGCTGACCGCCCGCGCCGCCGCCCGCATCCCGGAGCAAACGAGATGTCCAAGAAACTCGTCCTCGCGCTTGGCCTCGGCCTTTTCGGCCTGGCCGGCTGCACCCAAGGCATCAATCCGACCGACATGGATCGCGGCCTCATCGGCGCCGGTGTCGGCGCGACCGCTGCCCATGTGGGCGGCCATAACGTCGCCAAGGGCGCGGCGATCGGCGCTGTCGCCGGCGCGCTCTGCGACGACGTGCGTCTGTGCCAATAACGCCTTCGCCACGCTGACGGCCCGCCTCGGCGCGCCGATCCAGCCTTTTTCCAGCCGTCCCGGCAACCTGCCGGGGCGGCTTTTTCACGTTCGGGATCTGCCCCAAGGGAAAGAAACATGTTCAAGAAAATCCTGATCGCCAACCGGGGCGAGATCGCCTGTCGGGTCATCAAGACCGCCAAGAAGATGGGCATCCAGACCGTCGCCGTCTATTCCGACGCCGACCGCAACGCGCTGCATGTCAAGATGGCGGACGAGGCCATCCATATCGGCCCGCCCCCGGCCAATCAGTCCTATATCGTGATCGACAAGATCATGGAGGCGATCCGGCAGACCGGGGCCGAGGCGGTGCATCCCGGCTACGGCTTCTTGTCCGAGAACATGAAATTCGCCGAGGCGCTGGAGAAGGAAGGCGTCGTCTTCATCGGCCCGCCCTCGCCTGCGATCGAGGCGATGGGCGACAAGATCACCTCGAAGAAACTGGCGCAAGAGGCAGGGGTCAGCACGGTTCCCGGCTATATGGGCCTGATCGCCGATGCGGACGAGGCGGTAAAGATCTCGGGCCAGATCGGCTATCCGGTGATGATCAAGGCATCGGCCGGCGGCGGCGGCAAGGGCATGCGCATCGCCTGGAACGATCAGGAGGCGCGCGAGGGCTTCGAGTCGTCCAAGAACGAGGCGGCGAACAGCTTCGGCGACGACCGCATCTTCATCGAGAAATTCGTCACCCAGCCCCGGCATATCGAGATCCAGGTGCTGGCCGACAAGCACGGCAATTGCGTCTATGTGCATGAGCGGGAATGCTCGATCCAGCGTCGCAACCAGAAGGTGATCGAAGAGGCGCCCTCGCCCTTCCTGGACGAGGCGACCCGCAAGGCGATGGGCGAGCAGGCCGTGGCGCTGGCCAAGGCGGTGGGCTACGCATCGGCCGGCACGGTCGAGTTCATCGTCGACGGCCAGAAGAACTTCTATTTCCTGGAAATGAACACCCGCCTGCAGGTCGAGCATCCGGTGACGGAGCTGATTACCGGCATCGACCTGGTCGAGCAGATGATCCGCGTCGCGGCCGGCGAGAAGCTGCCTTTCGCGCAAGCGGACCTGAAGATCAACGGCTGGGCCATCGAAAGCCGGCTTTATGCCGAGGATCCGTATCGCAACTTCCTGCCCTCGATCGGCCGGCTGACCCGCTATCGCCCGCCCGCCGAGACCGCCGCCGGCCCGATGCAGGCCGCCGATACCTGGGTGCCCGCCCATCCCGGCGACCATCCGCCCGCGGCCGCGACCGGGGTGCGCAACGATACCGGCGTCTACGAGGGCGGCGAGATCAGCATGTATTACGACCCGATGATCGCCAAGCTCTGCACCTGGGCGCCGACCCGCGCCGAGGCCATCGAGCAGATGCGGCTGGCGCTGGACGAGTTCGAGGTCGAGGGCATCGGCCACAACTTGCCCTTCCTTTCGGCGGTGATGGACCATCCGAAATTCGTCTCGGGCGATATTTCCACCGCCTTCATCGCGCAGGAATATCCCGACGGCTTCCTGGGCGCAACGCTGCCCGATGCCGAGATCACCCGCGTCGCCGCCTCGGCCGCGGCCATGCACCGCGTCGCGGAAATCCGGCGCACCCGCATCTCGGGCCGGCTGGACAATCACGAACGCCATGTCGGCGAGCATTGGGTGGTCTTCGTCGCCGGCAAGGAGATCCCGGTGCGCATCACCGCCGACAAGCAGGGCTCGACGGTCGAGATCGACGGCAGGAAGCTGCGCGTCGAAAGCGACTGGCTACCGGGGCAGTCGCTTGCCCGGCTTTCGGTCGATGGCGCGCCGCTGGTGATGAAGGTGGACCGCCTGCCCTCGGGCTTCCGGCTGCGGGTGCGCGGCGCGGACCTGAAAACCTATGTCCGCCGCCCGCGCGCAGCTGAACTGGCACGGCTGATGCCCGAGAAGCTGCCGCCCGACACCTCGAAATTCCTGCTCTGCCCGATGCCGGGACTGGTGGTCAGGATCAATGTCGAGGCCGGGGACGAGGTGCAGGAGGGCCAGGCGCTGGCCACGGTCGAGGCGATGAAGATGGAAAACATCCTGCGCGCCGAGAAGAAGGCCGTGGTGAAATCCGTCAACGCCGCGCCCGGCGAAAGCCTCAAGGTCGATGACGTGATCATCGAGTTCGAGTGACAGGAAACCGCCGGGCGCTTGCAGGCGCCCGGCTGCAAGGTGGGAACCCATGCCGATTCTGGACGACTATCTCAGCCCCCAGGCACAGCAGGCGTTCATCGCCGGGCTGTTCATCGCCACGGGCTGGTGGGTCGTCGCCTTCCAGAACCGCCGCCGCGATGCCAAGCTGCGGACCGAGCGGGTCGACGACATGCAGCGCGCGCTTCTGGCCGAGGTGCGCGCCCATGTCGTCGCGCTGGAGCGCCAGGTGCAGGACGGGCGCTTTGACACGCTGCTTTCGCAGATCGAAGAGGGCAATGCCGGCTTGGTCATCGCCCATAGCGGCAACGACCGCATCTTTCGCGCCGTGCTGCCGGACATCCACCTGCTGCCGGGGGCGGTGATCGACCCGGTGGTCATCTATTACCGGCTGATCGCGGTCATGGATTCCATGGCCGAATCCATTCGCCGCATGGCCCGCAGCCGTCCCGAGGGCGCCGCCGACATGATGCTGGATTACATTCTGCTGAACCAGGAAGCGCGCGAGGCCGGGCTGGACGTTCTGGAGGTGCTGACCGCCAGCCTGCGCGGCGGCGAGGCCGAGATCCAGGCCATGCTGCGCAAGCAGCGCGAGGATGCGGGCCGGCTGATCGCCGCCACCCTGCCCGGCGAATTGGCCGGGCTTCGCGATCGCCTCAATAAGCGATCTTCGGACCGGAGCGGCCTTTGATGGGTTTCAGGCCGATGACACTGGTGATTTCATTCGCGCTGCGGGTGCGGCGCAGCCGCTCGATCACCTGCTCGATGGCCGGGTCCGGCTTGCGCGGCCGGGACGGAGCGGCCTCGTCGGTCACGCGCGTCAGGGACGATTTCGCCATGGCACAGCTCCTTTGCAGCGGGCAGCCCATCTGCCCTGGCCCCAAGATAAGGCGTCAAGCCCCTTGTCGCAATGAAGGAGTTGCGATTTTCGCAACTTCCTATGGCAGCCCGGCGCGCCCGATTTCCTGCAAGCGCAAGGGAAACTTGTCGATCGCCCGCGTGATCTCGCGCACCGACCAGGGCACGGGCTTGCGTTGCTTGACCTGGCCGTCCTTGTCCATCAGCACCAGCGAGAACCCCTCGGGTCGCAATTGCCGGCGCCAGATGCTTGCCGCCGCCGGGTCGGTATCGGTGATCACCACCACGTCGCGCAGGATCAGCGGCGCCGGGTCGCGCCGCAGGGCCGCCAGTTGCTCGACAAAGGCCGGATCGGCCGCGGTATTGGCAAAGATCACCACCGGCCGCGCCTGCCACATGAATTCCGCCGGATCGGCCTCGGCCGCAGGCAGAACGGTCAGTTCGTTCGCGGGCCTGTCAGGGCGCGCGGAGGCATCGCTTTCGCTGCGCGCGGCGGGCACTTCGCCGCGCACATACGGGCGATGGCCGTCCGCCTCGCCCTCGGGCCTGGACCCCATCGCCGCCACCAGCGGCACCATAGCCAGAAAAATCAACCGTTTCAGTTTCATCATCCCCTCATCTACTCATTCATATAAGAGCCGAGGGGCCGTGGGAAAGGATGCAAGATGACCGAAAGCACGAAAGCCGCCCTCGAGGAATGGCGCAGGCTCGCCAGCAAGGAGTTGAAAGGCGCCGATCCCGACAGCCTGACCTGGCACACGCTGGAAGGGATCGAGGTCAAGCCGCTTTATACCGAGACGGACGTGAAGGACCTGCCTCATCTGGGCAGCCTGCCCGGCATCGAGCCCTTCACCCGCGGCCCGCGCGCCACCATGTATGCCGGCCGGCCCTGGACCATCCGGCAATATGCGGGCTTTTCCACCGCAGAGGAATCGAACGCCTTCTATCGCAAGGCGCTGGCGGCCGGGCAGCAGGGCGTCTCGGTCGCCTTCGACCTGGCGACGCATCGCGGCTATGACAGCGACCATCCGCGCGTCGAGGGCGACGTGGGCAAGGCCGGCGTCGCCATCGACAGCGTCGAGGACATGAAGATCCTGTTCGACGGCATCCCGCTGGACAAGGTTTCCGTGTCCATGACCATGAACGGCGCGGTGATCCCGGTTCTGGCGAACTTCATCGTCACCGGCGAGGAACAGGGCCATTCCCGCGCCGTGCTGTCGGGCACGATCCAGAACGACATCCTCAAGGAGTTCATGGTCCGCAACACCTATATCTATCCGCCCGAGCCCTCGATGCGGATCATCGCGGACATCATCGAATACACCTCGAACGAGATGCCCAAGTTCAACTCGATCTCGATCTCCGGCTATCACATGCAGGAGGCGGGCGCGAACCTGGTGCAGGAGCTGGCCTATACGCTGGCCGACGGGCGCGAATATGTGCGCGCCGCGCTGAAGGCCGGGATGGACGTGGACCAGTTCGCGGGGCGGCTCTCCTTCTTCTTCGCCATCGGCATGAATTTCTTCATGGAGGCGGCCAAGCTGCGCGCGGCGCGGCTGCTGTGGACGCGCATCATGAAGGAGTTCGAGCCGAAGAAGCCCGGCTCGCTGATGCTGCGCACCCATTGCCAGACCTCGGGCGTCAGCCTGCAGGAGCAGGACCCCTACAACAACGTGGTCCGCACGGCCTACGAGGCGATGGCGGCGGCGCTTGGCGGCACGCAGTCGCTGCACACCAACGCGCTGGACGAGGCCATCGCGCTGCCCACCGAGTTCAGCGCGCGGATCGCAAGGAACACCCAGCTGATCCTGCAAGAGGAAACCGGCATCACCCATGTCGTCGACCCGCTGGCCGGCAGCTATTACGTCGAAAGCCTGACCGCCCAACTGGCCGAAAAGGCCTGGGCGCTCATCGAGGAGGTCGAGGCCATGGGCGGCATGACCAAGGCCGTGGCCTCGGGCATGCCCAAGCTGCGCATCGAGGAGACCGCCGCGCGCCGTCAGGCCCAGATCGACCGCGGCGAAGAGGTCATCGTCGGCGTGAACAAGTATCGCTTGGCGAAAGAGGACCCGATCGACATCCTCGACATCGACAACATGAAGGTGCGCGACGCCCAGATCGCGCGGCTGAACCGAATCCGCACGACGCGGGACGAGGCGACATGCCAGGCGGCGCTGGCCGAACTGTCGCGCCGGGCGAAGGAAGGCGGCAACCTGCTGGAAGCCGCGGTCGAAGCCGCGCGGGCGCGCGCTTCTGTAGGAGAGATCAGCATGGCGATGGAAAAGGAATTCGGCCGCCACCGCGCCGAGGTCAAGACCCTGGCCGGCGTCTATGGCGCGGCCTATGAGGGCGACGACGATTTCGCGCAGATCCAGCGCGACGTCGAGACCTTCGCCGAAGAAGAGGGCCGCCGCCCGCGCATGCTGGTGGTCAAGATGGGCCAGGACGGCCATGACCGCGGCGCCAAGGTGATCGCCACCGCCTTCGCCGATATCGGCTTCGACGTCGATGTCGGCCCGCTGTTCCAGACCCCCGAGGAAGCCGCGCAGGACGCCATCGACAACGACGTGCATGTCGTGGGGATCTCGTCGCAGGCGGCCGGCCACAAGACGCTGGCGCCCAAGCTGATCGCCGCGCTCAAGGAGCAAGGCGCGGGCGACATCATCGTGATCTGCGGCGGCGTGATCCCGCAGCAGGATTACGATTTCCTCAAGAAGGCCGGGGTAAAGGCGATCTTCGGGCCGGGGACCAACATCCCCTCGGCCGCGCGCGACATCCTGTCGCTGATCCGCGCGGCGCGGGCGGCGTGACAAGGCTGCGGCCGCGGTGCCTGGCATCGCGGCCGCACGAATATTTGGAAACGGTGAAGGCGGCTGCTTTGGGAAAGGAGGCCGGGAGATGGAACTTCGTCCTGCGCGCGACGGGGATATTCCCGCGATGCTGGGCTTCTGGAACCCGCTGATCCGCGAAACCACGATCACCTTTTCCAACGAAGAAAAGACCGCCGAGGGGCTTGCGCAAATGATCGCCGGGCGCCGGGCGGCCGGGCGCGAGTTCCTGGTTGCCGAGGAGGCCGGCGAAGTGCTGGGACTGGCGAGCTACGACCAGTTCCGCGGCGGCAACGGCTATGCCCATTGCATGGAGCATACCGTCATCCTGTCGCCCGCCGCGCGCGGGCGCGGGGTCGGCCGGGCGCTGATGGCGGCGCTGGAGGACCATGCCCGCACCGCCGGCTCGCACAGCATGATCGCCGCCGTCTCGGCCGAGAACGAGGCCGGCATCGCCTTTCACCGCGCCATCGGCTACGTGCCGGTCGGACTGTTGCCGCAGGCGGGGCGCAAGTTCGGCCGCTGGCTGGACCTGGCGCTGCTGCAAAAGATCCTCTGACCCCGACTTGCCTGGCGCCGGGCGCTGTGGAAAACTCGCGCCCGGAAACACCGGGGCCGAAAACACGAGGCCGAAAACACGGGGAACAGGATGAGCAAGAGCCGCAACCGCGGGACAGCATGGCAAGGATAGGCGCGCCGCCCGAGACGCATTACACCTTGCCGGCCGATTTCGCCGCGGCGCTGGGACAATGCGTGGCGAGTTTCGGCTGGCTCGAGGAAATCATCAAGCGCACCATCTATGCGCTGGACCGCGCGCGGCTGGCCGACGACCTGACCGAGGAAGAGCTGCAAAGCTGGCTGACCCGCATGGTCTCGATCGCCGACGACTCCATGGGCACGCTGATCGAACAGCTCGACGCCGCCATGCGCCGCTATCCCGGGCTGCGCGACCGCAACCGCATCACGGACCGGCTGGCCGAGATCCGCCTGCAGCGCAACCTGCTTTGCCATGCCTCCTGGCGGCCGACCGAGGACAAGGCGCGCTGGCACCCCGCCTTCGTCAACACCAAGGGCGAGGTGCAGCGCCAGCCGCTGGGCATCGCCGACCTGGACGCCGTCCGCGCGGACACGGTCGAGATCGGCACGCGGGTCCTGCGGGTGATGCGGGCGACCGGGGTGCAGGGCTATTGGGCGGGCGACGACGAGGCCTGAGCCCATGCGCGTTGCAACGTGCCGCGCCATCCGCTAACACCGCCTGGTCCATAAATAAGAGTTTCATATGTCCGCCCAGAAACAGGGGCAAAACGCCTCTCCGCTTCGTCTCGGCATCGCTGGCCTCGGGACGGTCGGCACCGGCACCGTCAAGATCATCCAGAAACACGCCGCCCTGCTGGCCCTGCGCGCCGGAAGGCCGATCGCCATCACCGCCGTCAGCGCCCGCGACCGGATGAAGAACCGCGACGTGGACCTGTCCGGCTATGGCTGGGAAGAGGACGCCCGTGCGCTCGCGCTGCGCGAGGACGTGGATGTCTTCGTCGAGCTGATCGGCGGCGACGAGGGCATCGCCCGCGAGGCGGTGACCGCCGCCCTGCGTGCCGGCAAGGACGTGGTGACCGCCAACAAGGCGCTGCTGGCGATCCACGGCCAGGAACTGGCGGAACTGGCCGAGGCCAATGGCCGGGTCATCCGCTTCGAGGCCGCCGTGGCGGGCGGCATCCCGGTGATCAAGGCCATAACCGAGTCGCTGGCCGGCAACGAGATCCGCCGCGTCATGGGCGTGATGAACGGCACCTGCAACTATATCCTGACCCGCATGGAAAGTGCCAGCCTGCCCTATGAGACGGTGTTCGAGGAGGCCCGCCAGCTTGGCTATCTGGAGGCCGACCCGACGCTGGACGTGGGCGGCATCGATGCCAGCCACAAGCTGGCGATCCTGGCGGCCATCGCCTTCGGCACGCGGCCCAGCTTCGACGCGGTCGAGATCGAAGGCATCGAGCGCGTCAGCATCGACGACATCCGCCGCGCAGCCGACATGGGCTATCGCATCAAGCTTCTGGGCGTGGCGCAGATGACCGGGCGCGGGCTGGAGCAGCGCATGTCGCCCTGCCTCGTGCCCGCCGACAGCCCCCTGGGGCAATTGCAGGGCGGCACCAACATGGTGGTGATCGAGGGCGACTCGGTCGGCCAGATCGTGCTGCGCGGTCCGGGTGCCGGCGAAGGCCCGACCGCCAGCGCGGTGATGTCCGACGTGGTCGAGATCGCGCGCGGCGTGCGCATGCCCAGCTTTGGCCAGCCGGCGATGGCCCTGGCCTCGCCGCAGCCGGCCCGCACGGCGGTTCCGGCGGCCTATTACATCCGCCTGCAACTGACCGACAAGCCGGGCGCGCTGGCCAAGGTGGCGACCGTTCTGGGCGATTCCGGCATCTCGATCGATCGCATGCGCCAATACGGCCATTCGCGCAGCGAGGGCGTGGCGCCGGTGCTGATCGTCACCCACAAGACCACGCCCGAGGCCATAGACCATGCCATCGAGGCCCTGCCCCGCACCGGCGTCATCGCCGGCGAGCCGGTCGAGCTGCGCATCGAAGAGGTCTGAGCCGGCACGGGCGGCGCCCCGCCGCATCGCCGGGTTTTCGGGTATTTGCAAAACGGAAAGACCGGCTGGCGGCGCCGGGGCGGCCTCAGGCGCTGCCGAGATGGCGCAGCCCATGCGTCACATCGGCGCGGACCGCCAGCCGCAGCCCCGGCTCGTCCCCGGCCCGCAGCGAGGCCAGGATCATGCGGTGATGGCGCGGCGGTTCGTTGCGCTTCATCCGCCCGTACAGCGCCCGCATGGTCGGGCCAAGCTGCAGCCAGACCGTCTCGACGATGGCCAGCATCGCCGGGGCCTGGGCACGCAGGTAAAGCAGGCGGTGGAACTCCAGATTGGTGCGGATGTAGCCCACGGCGTCGTGGCGCTCGGCCGCCTCGCCGATGGCGGCGTTGATGACGGCCATGCGCTCGATCAGGGCCTGGTGGGCACGCGGCAAGGCGCGGGCGGCCAGTTCCGGCTCGATGAGCCCGCGCAGGGCGGCCAGTTCCTCGATCCGCTCGACCGACAGTTCCGGCGTGGCGATCCGTCCCGAGGAGGAGAGCGACAGCGCCCCTTCGGCCACCAGACGGCGCACCGCCTCGCGCGCGGGTGTCATCGAGACGCGATGCTCGGCGGCGATGCCGCGCAGGGTCAGGGGCAGCCCCGGCGGCAGTTCGCCCAGCATGATGCGCTGGCGCAGGTTGCGATAAAGCCGCTCATGGGCCGAACTTTCCGAGGAACGCGTAACAGTCATGCGCCATCTGTGATCACAAATCCGGCCGCCGTCAAGCCGCCCCGGTCAGGAGCGGAAGCGCCAGGCCAGCAGTTCATGCCCATGCTGGCGCAACCAGTCGCGATGGCGTGCATAATCGGGCCTCAACCGGCCGGTCGCGGCCCAGAAGGCGGCGGAGTGATCCATATGCAGCAGATGCGCCACCTCATGCGCGGCGACATAGTCCAGCACCTCGGGCGGCGCCATGGCCAACCGCCACGAAAACATCAGCCGCCCGTCATGGGTGCAGCTGCCCCAGCGCGAGCGGGTATCGCGCAGCGCGAGCGCGCGAAAACCGCGCCCCAGCGCCTCGGCATGGCGGCCGCAGGCCGAAATCAGCCGTGCCTGCGCCAGATGCTTCAGCCAGGTCTCGACCAGCACGCCGGGGGGACGGCCCTGCGGCACCAGCAGCGCCTCGTCCGCCAGTTCCACCCTGCGCCCGCCATGGGGCAGGATCCGCCGCTGGCGGCCCTCGACGGGCAGCAGGGCGCCATGATCCACCAGGCGCAGCGGCGGCATCCCGGCCCGGGTCTGGCGCAGCCATTCGGCCCGCGACTCGGCAAAGGCGCGACCATCGGACAGGCTGGCGCGGCTGGGCAGGGTCAGCACCACCTCTCCGCCCGCGCGCGCCACGCGCAGGGTCATGCGACGCGCGCGGGCCGAGCGCCGCAGCGTCACCGGAATGTCGCCTCCGACCAGAATCCTGTCCATATTTTCCCGCATCTTGCGAAGGGCCGCCCCTCTGCCCATGTTTCCCCCGCACCGCTACCGGCCTGCAAGGGGGAAAAGGCTTTGACAGCCTGCCCCGGCTGTGGCAGGGGACAGCGGATTTAGCTGAACGCGGCAGAAAGAGAACACCATGCCCAAAGAGGAATGGGGCACGAAACGCCTTTGCCCCCATTGCGCGACGCGCTTTTACGACCTGACGAACGACCCGATGACCTGCCCGGCCTGCGGTGCAGAATTCACGGTGGAAAGCCTGACCAACGGCCGCTCGCGCTCGCTGATTTCGGAAAAGGCCGCCTCGCGCGAGGAAGACCGGACCGCTCTGGTCGATGACGACGATCTGGACGATGACGCCGACACCGGCGATCTGGACGACGATCTGCTGGACGACGACGATGACGATGGCGACATGTCGCTGGAGGACATCGCCGACGTGCCGGACAATGACGACGAGTAAGCCCTCGTCCTGACCAATCTGGGGCCCCGGAGCGCAACCCGCGCGGCCGGGGCCTTTTTCATGGCGGCCGAACATGCGGATCATCGACAGACAGGCCATGCGCGCCATCCTGCTGACCCCGGACGACCGGGTGCTGCTGATGCGGGTCGATTACGGCGGCGGCGACTGGTGGATCACCCCCGGCGGCGGCGCGGAGCCCGGCGAGACGCCCGAACAGACCCTGCGCCGCGAACTGGCCGAGGAACTGGGCTTCGCCCTGCCCGCCATCGGCCCGCTGGTCTGGAGGCGACGCGTGGCGATGACGCTGCACCAGCAGCGCTGGCGGCAGTCCGAGGATTATTTCCTGATCGAGACCCCGGATTTCACGCCGGCGATCCAGAACGCCCCCGAGGCCGCCACCATCCGCGAATTCCGCTGGTGGAGCCTGGCCGAGATGCGCCACACATCCGAGCGGCTGGCTCCGGCCGGGCTTTTGCGCATCGTGCTGGATTATCGGGAAAGCGGGCCGCCCGGCAGCCCGCCCGATGTGGAAATCATCGAGGATTGATCGCTAGCCCGCGTAGGCATCATCGAAAAATTCCCGCTCAAGCCGGACGGCACGGCTGAAGAAGTCCCGCGCCTGATCCGCCGCCTCGGGCCCGACGCGGTCGAACTCGTCCCGCAGGAAGCCCACGAAATCGCGGAAGAAGGGATTGTCGTGCAGCGTGATCCATTCGGCATGGACGAAGTTCTCCGGCAGCGGCCGGGACGCGCGCATGGCCCAGTCGAGGTAAAGCCCCTCGGCCACGTTCAGCACCGCCAGAACGGCCGGATAGGCGCGCGTCGCCGCCGCCTCGCGCATCAGCGCCTGAAAGCCCGCGGTAGGGGCGCTGTCGGGAATGGCGGCGCGATCCGCCGCGCTGACGCCAAGCGCGGCAAAGGCGCGCAGGAAATAGTCGTTCTCCTCGCCCGAGACCATGCCGGCGAAGCGCCCGAAACGCAGCCGCGATTCGAAACGGTCGGCCGAGGCGATGGCCGCACCCAAAAGCGTCAGGAAGGCATCGAGAAAGCGGTGGTCCTGCACCAGATAGCGCGCCATCGCCGCATCCGCGATGCTGCCGTCGCAAAGCTCTCGCACGAAGCGATGGTTCACGGCGGCGGACCAATCGGTCGCGCATTCGCCGCGCAGGGTCTCAAAGAAGGTTTCGGTCATCATGCCCTCATGGCTTGGGGCGAGACCGTCGGTGCGGGCGGCCTCGCGGTGAGGCCGGCAAAAGGCAGGTGCATCTTTCCCATTCCTCCGCCGGCATGATCCGGGTCAGGTTCGAAGGGTCACCGCGCCGCCCGTCGCCGGGACGATCGAGGCCAGCGGTTTCTCAGCCCCTTGCCGGGGCTCCCCTTGGTGGCGCCAGACTAGCGCGGGCGGCGGCGCCTGTCACGCGCTTCCCACAAGATCGTGAGCCGCGAAATCCGCAGGCAACCGGCCATGGCGCGGCATTCCGGCTTGCAGCCGGGGGCGAGATGTTATCTCGTTGCCGCAGGGAGGGCGCGACCCGCCCCCAGCCAGGATCGGGACCATGACGACAGGCGAAATGCCGAAACCCACGACCGCGACAGAGCTGAACGATCCCGCCGCACCGCGGCAAAGCCCCAAACAGGTCGGGCTGCGCGTGCATCGCCCCCCCTTGCTGACCAATATCTCGGCCGCACGCTGGCTGCTGCTGGCCATCGTGGCGGCCTCGATCTATTTCTTCCACGGCTTCCTGGTGCCCGTGCTGGCCGCCATGGTGATCGCGCTGGCCAGCTGGCCGCTGCGCGAGCGTGCGGCCCATCAGCTGAACCTGGGCCGCACCTGGGCGGCGGCGGCGCTGGTGCTGGTGCTGGTCTGTTTCCTGCTGATCCCCATCGCCATGGCGCTGATCTATGCCTTCCGCGAGTTGCGCGACTGGATCAACTGGGCGATCCTGGTCAACAGCTCGGGTGCCGCGACACCGGGCTGGATGGTCGACCTGCCGCAGATCGGCGACTGGCTGGACGAGAACTGGCAGACCTATATCGGCCGCCCCGGCGGCATCAGCGAGATCGTGCAACTGGTCAGCGGCTCGAATATCGGGGCGATCTATCGCGGCGCGGTGACGGCGGGAACGCTGGCCTTCCACCTGGCGCTGACGCTGCTGTTCATGCTGATCACGCTGTT
The DNA here is from genome assembly GCF_030234105.1 of Paracoccus sp. SSJ. Lineage (NCBI taxonomy): Bacteria > Pseudomonadati > Pseudomonadota > Alphaproteobacteria > Rhodobacterales > Paracoccaceae > Paracoccus > Paracoccus sp. SSJ. The sequence goes on from NZ_JASSPE010000006.1 coordinate 242,576, forward strand.
CGTGCTTTATCGCGACGGCGACAAGATCGTGGCGCAGATCGACCAGGTCGGGCGCCGCATCCTGCCCGACCGCTGGAGCAGGCTGTCGCGCGTGGTGCCCGCGACGATCAGCTCGACCGTGACCGGCATGACGCTGATCGCCATCGGCGAAGGGGTGATCCTGGGCATCGCCTATTGGCTGGCGGGCGTGCCCTCGCCGGTGACCTTCGGGGTCATCACCGGCTTCATGGCGCTGATCCCGGGCGGAGCGCCGCTCAGCTTCACGCTGGTTTCGATCTATCTGGTGGCCAGCGGCTCGCCCGTCGCGGGGGCGGCGCTGTTCGTCTGGGGCACTTGCGAGCTGTTCGTCGTGGACAAGACCATCCGCCCGGTCCTGGTCGGCGGCCCGGTCAAGCTGCCTTTCCTGCCGACCTTTTTCGGCCTGATCGGCGGGGTCAAGACCATGGGCATCGTCGGGCTGTTCGTCGGGCCGGTGCTGATGGCGCTGCTGGTCTCGATCTGGCGGGAATGGCAGCGCGAACTCTCCGAAGAGGAGCAGCGGCAGGACAGCAAGCTGATCGGGCTGGAATGACCGGCGCGTGACCAACACCGGAGCGTGAAGTGCCGAGACATGAAAAAAGGCGGGGCGCAGATGCGTCCCGCCTTTCCTGTTGCGCTTTCCTGTTCCGGCCGGTTTCCCGTCCCGGGCCCGCGCCCGGATCAGTCCGCCGGAAGCGGCGCCGGGGGCACCACCGGCTCTTCCTGCGGCGGCGCGGCCAGGGATTCGGGCAGCGGCGTCAGCGTCACGCCGGCACCGGCGCCCAGCGGCTCGCCCTCGCGCGTGGTCTCGGTCGGGGCCACGGCCTCGCCGGGCTCAAGCGCGCCTTGGGTCTCGGACTCGTCGTCCGAAGGCGTAGCGTCCGAAGCCGGCTGGGGCACCGGCACCGGATTGGCCCGGTCGGCCCCGTCGTTGCGCAGGTAGTCGAAGAACTCGCCCTGCGGCTGGATCACCAGCGAGCTGTTCTCGCCCCGCAGCGCCCGCTCGTAGGAGGTCATCGAGCGGGTGAAGGCAAAGAACTCGGGGTCGCGGCCGAAGGCACCGGCATATATGGCGTTGCGGCGGGCGTCGGCTTCGCCGCGCACCACCTCGGCCCGCTTGCGCGCCTCGGAGGTCAGCTCGACCACGGTGCGGTCGGCGGCGGCACGGACACGCTGCGCGGCCTCGCCGCCGCGAGCAATCTCGTCGGCAGCCTCGCGCTCGCGCTCGGCCCGCATCCTCGCATAGGTCGCGGTCAGGTTCTGCTCGGGCAGGTCGGTGCGGGTCAGGCGCACGTCGATGACGCGAATGCCCAGGTCGCGGGCATCGTCGCGCGACAAGTCGCGGATGCGGTTCATCAGCGGCGTCCGGTCGTCCGACAGCACCGTGGTCGAGGGCACCGAGCCCAGTACCTGCCGGATCGCGTTGGTCACGATCGGCTCCAGCCGGCGCTGCGCGAACTCGATGCCGCCCGAGCCCACCGCGCGACGGAACTGCACCACATCGGTGATCTGCCAGCGCGCAAAGGCGTCGACCACCAGCCGGCGGTCGTCCAGCGGCGTGACCTCCATCGGCGGGGTCGGCAGGCCGAGAATGCGGGCATCGTATTTCACCACATTGTCGAGGAAGGGCACCTTGATGCCAAGGCCCGGCTCCTCGCGCACCTCGACCACCTCGCCGAAGCGCAGGACAAGGGCCTTTTCACGCACGTCGACGATATAGAGCGCCGAGACCACCAGGACCGCCACCACGACCAGGAAGGGCAGCGCCAGAAGCGAGATTACACGGTTCATCACTGGTTCCCCCCCTCGGTGTTGCGAGCGCCCGCAGCCCCGCTGCGCAGCTGATCCAGCGGCAGATAGGGCACGACGCCCTGCCCGGCCTCGCCGTCGAGGATGACCTTGTTCACCCCGCCCAGAACCTTTTCCATGGTTTCCAGATACATCCGGCGGCGTGTCACCTCCGGCGCCTTGACATATTCGTCATAGACCGAGTTGAAGCGCGCGGCCTCGCCCTCGGCGGTGTTCACGGCCTCGGCGCGATAGGCTTCGGCGCGTTCGATCACGGCGGCGGCCTCGCCCCGGGCGCTAGCCAGCACGCGGTTCGCATAGGCGTCGGCCTCTTTCTCCAGCCGGTCGCGTTCCTGCTGGGCGGCCTGCACCTCGCGGAAGCTGTCGATCACCTCGCGCGGCGGGTCGGCGCGGTCGAGGTTGACGCGCAGCACGTTGATCCCCGCCTCGTAATCGTTCAGCGTGTTCTGCACCGCCAGCTTCAGGTCGTCGGCGATGGCGCCGCGATCGCGGTTCAGGATCGGCGCCAGTTCGGAGCGCGCCACGATGTCGCGCATGGCGGATTCCGAGACGGCGCGGATCGTGTCGTCGGGATCGGCCAGGTTGAACAGGAATTTCTCGGGGTCCGAGATGTTCCAGACCACCTGATAGGCCATGTCGACGATGTTCTGGTCGCGGGTCAGCATCAGCCCCGAATCCATCGGCCCGGCGCGGCCGGTGCCGATTTCCGTGGTCCGCTCGCCCGAGACCTGCACCACCTCGGCGGTGACGACGGGCCAGGGCGCGAAGTTCAGGCCCGGCTCGCCCGTGCCCACGGGCTTGCCGAACAAAAGCTCGACCGCGCGTTCCTCGGGCTTGACGGTATAGAAGCTGGAAAAGGCCCAGACCGCCACCACGGCGAGGATGGCGATGCCCCAGGTGCCGCGGCTCATCTGGAATTGCGGACCCTGCGGCCGGCGCGGGCCGCCGCCGCGGTTGCCACCGCCCGGCCCCTTGCCGCCCATCAGCACGCGGAGCCGGTCCTGGCCCTTGCGCACCAGTTCCTCGATCTCGGGGATCTGGTCGCCGCGGCGCGGCCCCTGCGGCTTGTCGTCCTTGCCGCCCCCCGGGCTGCCCCAGGGGCGCTGGCCGCCGCCCTGCGGTGGCTGCCTGCCGCCCTTGTCATCATCTCCGCCGCCGCCCCAGGGGCCTTGTCCTGCCATAAATCTCGTGCCTCGCTTTACGTCTGTGTGGTTGAAACTGGTGCCTTCGGCCGGAAAATCAAGCCGATGCGACGGGTTTGTCCAGATTTGCCGCCCCCACCCGGCGCGAAGGCTTGCGCATGGTCACAAGCTCTTCGGCCAGCGTCGGGTGCACGGCGATGGCGGCGTCGAAATCGGCCTTGGTCGCGCCCATGCCCATGGGCACGGCGATCATCTGGATCATCTCGCCCGCCTCGGGGCCGAAGATGTGGCAACCCAGCACCTTGTCGGTCTGCGCATCCACGATCAGCTTCATCACCGCCCGCGCATCCGAGCCGGCGAAAAGCGAGCGCATGGGCCGGAAGCTGGCGACATAGACATCGGCGGGACCGCAGGCCTCGGCCTCTTCCTCGGTCAGGCCGATGGTGGCCAGCTCATGCGGGCGGGTATAGACGGCGCTGGCCACCAGCCGATGATCGACCTTGCGCGGCCGGGCGCCGAAGACGGTGTCGGCGAAGCTGTGCCCCTCGCGGATCGCGACCGGCGTCAGGTTCACCCGGTCGGTCACGTCGCCCACGGCAAAGATCGAGGGGACCGAGCTTTGCGACCATTCGTCCACCACGATCTCGCCCTTGCGACCCAGCTTGACGCCAGCATCTTCCAGCCCCAGCCCCTTGGTATAGGGCACGCGCCCGGTGGCGAACATCACCGCGTCGAAGATCTCGCTGCTGTCGTCCTCGAAGGTGACGCGGACCCCCGCGCCCTCGCGGTCCAGCCGCGCCGGATTGGTGCCCAGCCGTACGTCGACGCCGATGGCGCGCAACTGCTCGGTGACATGGCGGCGCATCTCGCCGTCGAAGCCGCGCAGCACCGCGTCGCCGCGATAGGCCAGCACCGTGGCGCTGCCCAGCCCCTCCAGGATGGTGGCGAATTCGCAGGCGATGAAGCCGCCGCCCACCACCAGCACCCGACCGGGCAGTTTCTCCAGCGTGAACAGGTCGTCCGAGATCAGCCCCAGTTCCTTGCCCGGAATGTCGGGCCGCTGCGGCCGCCCGCCGATGGCGATCAGGATATGCTTGGCCGTCAGGCGCTGGCCGTCCGCCAGCTCGACCGTATGGGCGTCGTGCAGCCGGGCGCGCTGCATGTGGACCTCGACCCCGGCATTGACCAGACCCGAGGTATAGGCCCCCTCCAACCGGTCGAGTTCGCGCCCCAGCTTGCCGTGGAACTCGGCCCAGTCGAAGCGGCCCTCGCCGGCGCCCTGCCAGCCGTAGCCGCGCGATTCGGCGGCCGCCGCCCCGGCCTGCGAGGCAAAGATCATCAGCTTCTTGGGCACGCAGCCGCGGATGACGCAGGTGCCGCCCATCCGGCTTTCCTCGGCCAGGCCGACGCGGGCGCCGTATTCGCTGGCCGCGATCCGCGCCGCGCGCACCCCGCCCGAGCCGCCGCCGATAACGAAAAGGTCGTAGTCGAATTTCATGCCATGTCCTCGCGCCGCAACTCGACCACCGAGCCGTCCGGGCAGCCGATGATCGCAAGTTCGCAGATATTCAGGAACAGCCCGTGTTCAACCACCCCGGCGATGGAAGACAGCTCGGCCGCCAGCGCCTCGGCATCCGGGATGGCCTCGAGCGCGAGGTCCAGGATCAGGTTGCCCTCGTCGGTGCGCAGCGGCGCATCGCCGCGCTTGCGCAGCAGGATCGGGCGCTGGGTCAGGTCCAGCCGGTCCAGCGCGCGCTGGATCAGCTTGCGCGTCGCCTGCCAGCCGAAGGGAATCACCTCGACCGGCAGGTGGAACTGGCCCAGCCGGTCCACGACCTTGCCCTGGTCGGCGATGACCACCATGCGGTCCGAGGCCGTGGCGACGATCTTTTCGCGCAGATGCGCCGCACCGCCGCCCTTGATCAGGTTCAGGTCCGGGTCAACCTCGTCGGCGCCGTCGATGGTCAGGTCCAGCCAGCCGATCTCGTCCAGTTCCTCGATCGCCAGCCCCAGCGAGGTCGCAAGCTCGGCCGTCGCCTTCGAGGTCGCGGCGCAACGCAGCGCGAACCCCTCCTCGCTGACCCGCTGTGCGAGGCGGCGCACGAAGATCGCGGCGGTCGAGCCAGTGCCCAGGCCCAGCCGCATCCCCGGTTCGACCAGTGCCACGGCGGCGCGGGCGGCGGCATCCTTGGAAAGGTCGGCGATGGCGGGGTCGGTCATGGCAGGGATCCTTGGCAGAATGGCAGGCTCGGCGTCCTTATACGCAGAAGACGCGCCATGGGCTACTGCCGGCTGCGTCTTTTGGCCGCGACGAAACGCCTGCCCGGCGGCGATTGCCTCGGGGCGGCGGCTGACCTAAATCTGGCGGCCATGACGATACCCGCCACATATGCCGCCATCATCACCGCCGCCGGCCGCGGCACCCGCGCCGGCGACGGCCCGCCCAAGCAATGGCGCCCCCTTGCCGGGCAAAGCGTGCTGGAGCGCAGCATCGCCGCCTTTGCCGGCTTTCCCCGCGTCGTGGTGACGCTGGCGCCCGAGGACATGGCGCGCGGCGTGGCCGAGCTTTCCGGCCCCGTGGTGCTGGTCGCGGGCGGCGCCACGCGCAGCGACAGCGTGCGCGCGGCGCTGGAAAGCCTCGAGGGCAGCGGCGTGACCCATGTGCTGATCCATGACGGCGCCCGGCCGCTGGTCTCGCGCCGCGTGATCGGGGGCGTCATCGAGGCGCTGCAATCCGGCGCCCCGGCCGCCGCCCCCGCCCTGCCCGTCACCGACGCGCTGTGGCGGGCCCAGGACGGGTGCGTCACCGCCACCGCCAGCCGCGAGGGGCTGTTTCGCGCCCAGACCCCGCAGGGTTTCGCGCTGGACGCCATCCTTGCCGCGCATCGCGCCCATCCCGAGGGCGCGGCGGACGACGTGGAACTGGCGATCCGCGCCGGCCTGCCGGTCACGGTGACGCCGGGCGACGAGGACAATCTGAAACTGACCTGGCCCGGCGACTTCGCCCGGGCCGAGCGTATCCTGGGGGACGCGATGGACATCCGGCTTGGCAACGGTTTCGACGTGCATGCCTTCACCACGGGCGACCATGTCTGGCTTTGCGGGGTGAAGATCCCGCATGACAAGGCGCTCTTGGGCCATTCCGACGCCGATGTCGGCATGCATGCCCTGACCGACGCGATCTACGGCGCGCTGGCGCAGGGCGATATCGGCCGGCACTTCCCGCCCTCGGACCCGCAATGGAAGGGCGCGGAAAGCCATATCTTCCTGCGCCATGCCGCGATGCTGGCCCGGCAGATGGGCTATGAGATCTCGAACGCCGACGTGACGCTGATCTGCGAGCGGCCCAAGGTCGGCCCCCATGCCGGCGCCATGGCGCTGCGGCTGTCCGAGATCATCGGCGTCGAGCCCGACCGGGTCAGCGTCAAGGCCACGACATCGGAACGGCTGGGCTTTACCGGGCGCGAGGAAGGCATCGCCTCCATCGCCACCGCCACATTGGTCAAGGGGTAGCAAGGGGCAATCATGGACAAGCTGATCGCGGGCTTCTTCGGCACCGGCCATCTGCGGCCTGCGCCCGGCACCTGGGGCTCGGCCGCCGCCGTGGCGCTGGGGGTCGCGGCCTATGAGTGGCTGCACCCGATGCTGGTGCCGGCCGGTTTCGTGCTGGCGACGCTGCTGGGCTTCTGGGCGGTGCCGCGGGTGCTGGAAGGCAGCGCCGACAAGGATCCGTCCTGGATCGTCATCGACGAGGTCGCCGGGCAATGGCTGGCCATGTGCTTCACCGTCATTCCGCTGGCGCAGAAGGGCGTGTCGATCCTTGCCGCCTGGCCGGGTTTCGTCGCGCCCTTCCTGCTGTTCCGGCTGTTCGACATCTGGAAACCCTGGCTGGTCGGCCGGGCCGACCGGCGCGGCGGCGCCACGGGGGTGATGCTGGACGACCTCTGGGCCGGGTTGTTCGCCGGCATTACCTCGGTCATCCTGGCGGGGCTTTACCATGCCATGCTGGAGCCGATGCTGCCGTGACCGATCCCGCCGAGATCCTGGAACTCGCCCGCAGGCGCGGGGTGATGATCGCCACCGCCGAAAGCTGCACCGGCGGGCTGATCGTCGGGCGGCTGACCGATGTGCCGGGCTCGTCGGATGCGGTGGACCGGGGTTTCGTCACCTATTCCAACGCCGCCAAGGTCGAGATGCTGGGCATCCGCCCCGAGACGCTGGAGGCCCATGGCGCCGTCAGCGAGGAAATCGCGGCCGAGATGGCGGCCGGCGCGCTGGCCCGTTCGCAGGCGGGCATCGCCGTCGCCGTGACCGGCATCGCCGGGCCGGGCGGGTCCGAGAGAAAGCCCGAGGGCCGCGTCTGCTTCGGCATCGCCAATGCCCTTGGCGTCAGGACCGAGACGGTGGAATTCGGCCCGCGCGGCCGGGCCGAGGTCCGCGCCGCCACCGTCGAGCACGCGCTGGCGCTGCTCAGGGCGGCGCTGCGCTAGGCCAGCGCCTGCAGGGCGCCGGTCACGTCCTCGATCCGCGTGTCCCAGCCGCAGACCAGCCGGATCGAGACCGGCTCGTCCTCTGCCGCGTCCTGGGTATGGGGCCAGAGGTGATGGCCGATCCCCGCCTCGTAGGCGCGGCGATGCAACTCGGACGGGATGGTGGCGAAGACCGCATTCGATTCGACGCGCTGGTCGATGCGCACGCCGGGCAGCCGCGCCAGACCCAGCGCCAGCTCATGCGCCATGGCATTGGCGTGGCGGGCCAGTTGCAGCCACAGATCGCCCTCCAGCCAGGCCAGGATCTGCGCCGAGAGATAGCGATGCTTCGAGACCAGCGCACCGGCGCGCTTGCGGCGGAACTCGAATTCCTCGGAGCGCGCGGGATCGAAGATCAGCACCGCCTCGACGCCCATGCAGCCGTTCTTGGTGCCGCCCAGAGACAGGGCGTCGACGCCGGCACGCCAGGTCAGATCGGCGGGCGCCACGTCCAGGCCGGCCAGCGCATTGGCAAAGCGCGCGCCGTCCATATGCAGGCCCAGCCCCGCATCGCAGGCGATGGCGGCAAGGGATTCCACCTCGTCGGGACTGTAGACCGTGCCCCATTCGGTGGCATTGGTCAGCGTCAGCGCGGCATTGCGCCCGGCATGGACCGAATCGCGGCCATTGGCCAGCAGGGCCTCGGCCAGCGCCTCGGGCGTGATCTTGCCGCCGGCCCCCGGGATCGGCACCAGCTTGGCCCCGCCGGTAAAGAATTCCGGCGCCCCGGTTTCGCTGGTCTGCACATGCGCATCGGCATGGCAGAAGACCTTGCCCCAGCCGGGCGACAGCAGCGACAGCGACAGCGCATTGGCCGCCGTGCCCGAGGCCACGAAATGCACCGCCGCCTCGGGGGCGTCGAACAGTTCGCGCAGCCGGTCCTGCGCGGCGCGGGTGATGGCGTCCCCGCCGTAAGAGGTCACATGACCCTCGTTCGCGGCCGCCAGCGCCGCCATGATGCGGGGATGCACGCCGCCCGCATTGTCCGAGGCAAAATTCATGAAAGATCCTCGATGATATGCTCGTCCCAGTCGTCCTCGGTCACGGAAAGCTCGCTGACGGTCCAGCCGCGCACCGAGGCCCCGGCGCGATGCACCGATTCGCGATCGCCCGAAATCAGATAGTGCCAGTCGTAGAGCGGCTTGCCCTCGGCGCGCAACCTGTAGGCGCAGGTCGAGGGCAGCCACCAGGCGATCTCCTTGAGCTTTTTCGGGGTCAGGACGACGCAATCGGGGACGAAATCGTGGCGGTTATGATAGCTGGAGCATTGGCAGGTCTGGCCGTCCAGCAACCGGCAGGCGACGCGGGTAAAGGCCAGCTCGCCCGTATCCTCGTATTCGATCTTGTTGAGGCAGCATTTGCCGCAGCCGTCGCAAAGCGCCTCCCATTCCTCCTTGTCGAGCCGTGCCAGCGGCAGTTCCCAGAATCGCTCGCGCATCAGCGGGTCGCCAGGATCTCGCGCGCCCGGGCACTGTCGCGGTCCATCTGCGAGACGAGTGCCTCGAGGCTGTCGAACTTCGCCTCGGGGCGCAGGTATTCGACCAGCGCGACCGACAGGTGCTGGCCGTAAAGATCGGCCGCGAAATCGAAGATATGCACTTCCAGGTTGGGCCGGTTCTCGCCGAACATCGGGCGCACGCCAAGGCTGGCCACGCCCTTGTAGCTGCCGCGGTCCGGCCCGGTCAGCACGTCGACCAGCACGGCATAGATGCCAAGCGCCGGCAGGTGCAACCCGTCCACCGCCATGTTCGCGGTCGGATAGCCCAGGTCGCGGCCGCGCTTGTCGCCATGCAGCACCTCGCCGTCGATGCGGTGCCAATGGCCCAGCATCCGCTCGGCATCGCGGGTGCGGCCCTCGGCCAGCGCCTTGCGGATGGCGGTCGAGCTGTATTGCACCGCGCCGTCGCCGATGAGCGGCGCGACGGTGACGCCGAAGCCCATCTCGCGCCCCAGCCGGGCCAGCGTCTGCGCATCGCCCGAACGCTTGCGACCAAAGCAGAAATCGGTGCCCACGGTGACATGGCGCACGCCCAGGCCCTCGACCAGCACCTCGCGCGCAAAGGATTCGGGCGCAAGCCCCGCCAGCACGGCGTCGAAGGGCAGTTCGTAAAGATGATCCACCCCCAGCCGGGCCAGCCGGTTCGCCCGCGACTCCACGTTCATCAGCCGGAAGGGGGGCGCGTCGGGCGCGAAGAATTCGCGCGGATGCGGCTCGAAGGTGATGACGCCCAGGGGCGCGTCACAGGCGGCGCGCGCCGCGTCGATCACCGAGCGATGGCCAAGATGGATGCCGTCGAAATTGCCCATGGCGACGGTGGCCCCGCGGGCGTCGAGCGGCAGAGCTTTCCAGTCGTGATGGATGCGCAATCGGGCCCCCGATGGGCCGAAGGCCGGCCCTGTCAGTCGAATTTACGGCTTGGCGCCAGAACGACGGCCTCACCTTTCAGGACGACCGTATCGCCGACGAGGCAGCGGGTTGCAAGGGTCACGCGGCGCTTTGCATGGTCGATCGCCTCGACCGTGACCTCGGCGCGCACCATGTCGCCGGGCCGGACCGGGGCCATGAATTTCAGCGTCTGGCCCAGATAGACCGTGCCATGGCCCGGCAGCTGCTCGCCGATCACCGCCGAGATCAGCCCGGCGGTCAGCATGCCGTGGGCGATGCGGCCCTCGAAGATGGTCTCCTGCGCATAGGTCTCGTCCAGATGCACCGGATTGCGGTCGGTCGAGACCTTGGCGAACATCTCGATATCCTCGTCGGTAACTACCTTCTGGAGGTAGCGCATCATCCCGACTTCGAGATCCTCGATGACGATCGTGCCGCGCGGCAGGTTGTCCAGCATCATTCAATGCTCCCGGTGAGTGGCTTCATGCTGCATAGCAGCAAAACCACGGGCGCGCAACAAAATAACGCCATCACCAGCCGGGGAGACTGATTGTTACCGAACCGTTCAGCGCAGCCGGCCGATGCTATAGGCCGGATCCTGGGCGCGCAGCGCCAGCCATTCGGCAAGCCGCGCCGGATCGGGGTTTTCCACATCCGGGCCGAACTGGTCGAAGGCAAGGCCGCCGGTGATGAACAGCGCATCCAGCCCCTCGCCCGCCGCGCCGGCTATGTCGGTGGCGATGCCGTCGCCGATGGCCAGGATGCGGGCATTGTCGTCCAGCCCCAGCCGGCGGCGCGCGAGGTCGTAGATCGGCGGATGCGGCTTGCCGAAATATAGCGAGGTGCCGCCCAGATCCTCGTAAAGCTCGGCCAGGGCGCCGGCGCAGTAAAGCCGCTTCTCGCCCATGTCCACCACCACGTCGGGATTGGCGCAAAGCAGCGTGAGCCCGCGTTCGCGCGCCAGCATCAGCCGGCCGCGATAGTCCTCGGGCACTTCGGTCAGGTCGTCGAACAACCCGCAGCAGACGATACCCTCGGCCTCGTCCAGCGGCACGCGGGTGATCGGCGGGGCGTCGCGCCACTCCTCGGGGATATCGGTGAAGAAGCCCTCGTCCTTGGGCTGGGCGATGGCCCAGACCCGACGGCCGACGGCGCCCGCGAACATCGCGTCCTGCGCCGCATCGCCCGAGCTGACGATGGCGTCCCAGGCATCGCGCGGCACGCCCATGCGGTCCAGCTGCGCGGCCACGTATTGCTGCGGCCGCGGCGCGTTGGTCAGCAGCACCACCCGCCCGCCCTGGGCACGAAAGCCCTGCAAGGCGGCGACGGCGGCCGGAAAGGCCGCGACGCCATTGTGCAGGCAGCCCCAGAGATCACAGAAGAGAACGTCGTAATTCGGCGCAATCTCGTCGAGCGAGCGGATGATCTGCGTCATGAAACGGCCCTCGGGTCAGACGGCCAGAGCCGGGATGATCTGCTTCTTGCGCGACATGACGCCGGGCAGCACCACGCTGTCGCCCGAAACCGTGGCGTTGAAGCTTTTCTCGGCCACCTGCTTCACGAAATCGTTCGGCACCAGCAGGGTGGCTTCTTCGTTCAGGATGTCGACGATGAACAGCAGCACCTCGTCGGCGCCATCGGCGGCGGCCACGGCCGGCATGGCGGCGATCAGCGCATCCTTGCGGTCCAGCAGGACCTGCGGCGCGGTGGTCTCCAGCACCGAGACTCGCAGCTGCTTGCCGCCGAGCTCGTATTCCTTGCTGTCCATACGCAGCAGGGCTTCCTCGGTAAAGGCCGACACGTCCGACTTGGCCGCGAACATCTCGGCCGCGTATTCGGGGATCGAGACGCCCAGGTCCCTGGCGATCTTCTCGGCGACGAAGCGGTCATGCGGCGTGGTGGTCGGGCTGCGGAATTCCAGCGTGTCCGACAGGATGCAGGTCAGCATCGCGCCCTTCACGCCCCGCGGCGCGCGGGCCAGATCCTCGTCGCCGATCAGGTCGTGCATGATCGTCGCGGTGCAGGCCAGCGGGCGGATGGTGATGTTGATCGGCAGCCGCGTCCTGATGCCGCCGGCCAGCAGGTGGTGGTCGATGATCTCGATCACGTCGGCCTCGCCCAGCGAGGCGGGCAGTTCGGCCGGGTTGTTGGTGTCCACCACCACGCATTGCTCGCCCGGCGCCACGTCCGCGATGATCTCGGGCATATCGAGGCCCCATTTCGCCAGCATCCAGGCGGCCTCGGTGTTCGGCTCGCCCTGCAGCACGGGTTTCGCCGGGGTCTTGCGCACCTCGGAAAGATACCAGGCCCAGATGATGGGCGAGCCGGTCGAATCGGTGTCGGGTGCCTTGTGGCCGAAAACCTTGATCATGGGGATCCCCTGAAGCTTGGGCGGAAAATTCGCCGGCGTTATAGGGGCGCGGCCCGGCAATGTCTATCAACCCAGCGAAACGGCCGCGTTCACCGCCAGCGCCAGCAGCACGGTGTTGTAGAAGAACGCGAAGGCCGAATGGAACAGCGTCACCCGCCGCATCCGGGTGGTCAGAGCGGTCACGTCGGCGGTCTGCGCCGCCATGCCGAGCGTGAAGCTGTAATAGAGAAAATCCCAGATCCCCGCATCCTCGCCATCGGCAAGGCCGGGAAAGCCCAGGCCCCGCGCCTCGGTCCCGTCCGGCCCGCGCGCATACCACAGGCTGGCATAGTGAAAGGCCATGACGGTGTGGATCATCACCCAGCCCAGCGGCACCGAGGCCAGCGCCAGCACCGGGCGCAACGCGATGCCGGCATGGGGGTCGCGGATCGTCAGCAGGATGGCGGCAAGGCTGATCGCTACGGCGCCGACGGCCAGCGGCACGATCAGGATCATGCCCTCGTCGTCGCGGTCGGCCTGGCCGCGCAGGATCTGGGCGCTGATGCCGCGCATCAACAACCCGGTCAGCGCCAGATAGCCGGCGCAGAACAGCACCGAAAAGATCAGCAGCCTGTCCACGAGTTGCATCCGGTAAAGCGCCAGCCCCGCGGCAAGGCCAAGCGCAAAGCTCAGCAGGAAGCGCAGGTGCCTGCGCAGGTCCTGCAGCATCAGACCGGGGTCTGCTGGTGTTGCAGGATGCGCCAGTCGCCGGCGCGGCGGATCCAGGTGGTGGTGCAGAGCGCGCGATAGGTGTCGGCCCCGGCGCGGCGGGCGGTGGCGTGATAGGCCAGCACGCAGACCTCGTCGGTCTCGATGCTGGCGCGGTCGGCCAGGGTCACCTCTTGCCAGCGCGGGGCGGATTGCAGCGCGGCGACCACGGCGGCGCGGTTCATGATGCCCTTGGACGCAAAGGCCATCAGGCAGGAGCCGTCAAGCTTGCGTGCCGCCTCGGCCACGCCGGCCAGCCAGAATTCGCGTTCCTCGCGCCAAAGCTCATCCGCCATTGCCTATCCCCTCCACCGTGACCGGGCTGATGGTCCAGCCCCTGTTTTCCAGAAGTCGCAGCACGCCGTGATCGCCCGGCAGGTGCAGCGCGCCAAAGCCGATCACCACGCCCTTGCCTTGTGCGGCCGCCTCGGCCGCTGCCCGCTCAATGGGTTCGATCCAGCTTTCGTTCCGCCGGTCCATCAGCTTTTCCTGCGCCAGCCGCATCTGCTCGTCGACCTCGTCCCGGGTCAGGCCGGAATTGTCATAGGCGTCGAACCGGCCGAATTCCCAGATCATCCAGCTGTCGCCCGAGAAATAGGCATCCGCCAGCGTCACCGCGTAATCGTCGGCATATTCGGCGGCAGGCATGGCGGCGCGGATCATGTCCTCCTCCTCGCGCGGGGTCATGCCCTCGAACAGGGTGAAGACGGTGTCCCAGGGTTCCAGCGCCCGGACCGGCACCGCCGCGGCCTCGGCGCGTTCCACCAGCAGGTGGTCCAGCCCGCCGGGATCGCCGCGCTCCTCGATCACCCGCATCATGCAGGGCGAGACCCCCAGCATGACCGCGACATACCAGGGCCGCAACCGGCTGGCGATCACCGCCGGCAGGCCGCGTGCCTCGAGGGCGGCCGAAAGCGACTTCCACTCGGCATCCGTAAAGCGCTCGGGCAGCGTCGGGCCGTCGGGATCGACCAGCAAGGTCGGGTCCGCTGTCATGGCCCGGGTCAGCCGCTCCTCTTCCTCGGGGCCGGCCTCGACCATCAGCAGGGCGGCCTCGTCGATCTCGGGGCCGAAGCGGTCCATGGTCAGGTCGTGGCGCGGATCGGCGAAGTGATAGGTGCCAAGCAGCGTGACCCGCTGCCCGTCCTTCTCGGCACGCCAGAACAGGCCCTGGCGATAGGGCACGCCCTCGGCCGCGGCATCGAGCTCGGCCAGCCGCCCGGGGGGCATCCGCTCGAACAGGTTCTGCCCCACGCATTCCCGAGCCGCCGCCGCAGGCAGGGCCAGGGTCGCGGCGGCAAGAAGGGCGGCGCCAAGCGCAGCCAGGCGTCGGCGCAGGCTCAATCGTAATCCCCCCGGTCTTGCACCGGCCGCCCGGCCAGCAGGTCGCGGTAATAGGCCAGCGTCTCTTGCGCCTTGCGATCCCAGGGATACAGGGCCTCGGCATAGCCCTGCCCGACTGTCGCCCGAGCGGCCGCGGTGGCGGGATCGGCTACCGCCCCGGCGAGCACCTGCCGGAATTGCGCCACATAGCCGGAATGGTCGCGGATCGGCACGGTCACGCCGCGCCCCCGGCCCGCCAGGTGGCCCGGCGCACCGTAATCGGCGACGAAGCAGGTCATGCCGCAGGCCATGGCCTCGATCACCACGCCCGCGCCCAGTTCGCGGATCGAGGGAAAGACGAAGCCGTCGAAATCGCGCATCATCCCGGCCAGCTCGGCCTGGCTGCGGCGGCCCTCGAAATGCACGGTATCCTCCAGCCCGTGCTGCGCCACGATTTCGCGCAGCCGCGGCATCTCGGGACCGTCGCCGACGATATGCAGGCTGTGGCCGGCCAGCTCCGGTGCCCCGGCAAAGGCCAGCACCGCGACGTCGGGCAGCTTGTAGGGCACCAGCCGGCCCGCAAAGAGAAAGCGATAGGGCCCCGGCCCGCCAAAGGCCGGTACCTTGCGCGCGGCGTGAAAGATCGCCGGGTCATAGCCGATCTCGGGGAAGTTCACCACGCGGCCCGGCGCCAGCGGCCGCAGCTCGCGCATCGTATGCTCGAACCCCGCCAGCACCAGCGCGGCATTGCGATAGGTGCCGCGCGCATAGGGCAGGTGCTTGGCGACGTCGCGCAACACGCGCAGCCGCTCGCGCTCGCGCTTCTGCTCGCTGCGGAACTCGCGCGGCCAGGGCAGGTTGCCGTTCAGCGGGCCGATGACGAAGGGCACCGCCAGCTTGCCCGCGATATAGCTGGGCAGCGTGGGCGTCATCGGGGTGATGCGATGCACCAGGTCGAATTCGCCCGCCCGCAGCGCCTTGCGGAAATGCTTCCACGCCTCGCGCTCGAAGGCGAGATAGGGCAGGTATTGCATGATCATGTTGGTGGACCAGGCCACCTCGCTGCCGCCGCGCAGCCAGAGCGCCAGCTTGTGGAGCGGCGAGGCGATGCGCTCATTGTCCAGAAAGACGAACTCGACCCCCTGCGGCGCGGCCTTGAGGATGTTCTCGCGGTTGCGGACATGGGTGGCGACCACGACGCGGGCCACCCGGCCAAGCGCGAGGGCGTATTTGTAGCCCACGATCGGCAACGAGGGCCATTCCGGGTTGCAATCATCCGCCAGCAACAGAACGGACAGCCTCTTGCCGTTCCCATCCGATTCCCGCGTCAAATCCGCCTCGACCATCCGCCATCCTGACTGAAGCCTGCGCCGCGCCGCGGCAATGCCCCTTGAAATCCCAGCCAAAATCCCCGGACCCTGGCGCGGGCAGCCTAGCACGCGGAACAAATCGCGGTAAAGCCGTGGCAAGGCGTTGACAGGCCGCGGTCGCGCGCCTAGATGGGCGTCATTGGCACTCACCCGAGCCGAGTGCCAACAGCTGCAACACTGCAACCTGAAACACCGGAGTGTTCTACAATGGCTTTCAAACCGCTGCATGACCGTGTTCTGGTCCGTCGCGTCCAGTCGGACGAAAAGACCAAGGGCGGGCTGATCATCCCCGACAGCGCCAAGGAGAAACCGGCCGAGGGCGAAATCATCGCCGTTGGCGAAGGCGCGCGCA
>NZ_JASSPE010000060.1:0-1963 GCF_030234105.1 Paracoccus sp. SSJ
GAAGGGCGGGGACCGGGCCCTGCCGGTCCCCGCCCCGGCGCTATCCGGCCACGTCGATGACCACCCGGCCCCGGATCCGGCCCCCAACGATATCCGCCCCAAGCGCAGGCAAATGCGACATCGGTTCATGTAGTCCAAGATCGAATAGGCGACCGGAATGACCCGGTCCTTTCGGCGCGGCGCAAGCTGGACAAGGATAATGGCGGTCACGAACCATCTTTTCATCGGCAGCAAGGGCACACCGGCCATGGTGACACGGGCGTTCGTCGCGGCCGAGGGGGCGCTGGGGCGGCAGTCTGCACCGCCGCCCCGATGGCTCAGCCCTTGATGGCAATGCGCTTGACCTGCGCCTGCGCCTTTTTGCGTCTTGGGCAGGGTCACGGTCAGCACGCCGTTCCTGAAATGCGCATTGACCTCATCTTCCCCGACCTCAGCGCCAAGCGGATATGGCGCTCGAAACGGCCGTAAAAGCGTTCCGAGAATTGCCGGTCCTGGTCTTCGACCTCCGAGCGCTTCTCGCCCTTCAGCGTTAGCACGCCGTCGTTCAGCAGGGCTTCGATATCCTGCTCGTCAAGGCCCGGCGCCATGCGCGGATTGCGCGGTGACAGGGCCTCGGGCGACCTCTTTCCCAGTCTCAAGTTGCTCCGGCTCGGTCTCGGGCTTCGCAGGGATCTCGATCCGGTGCGGCTTCATCTCTTCGGGGATCTCGTGCCGCAGGCCGATCGTCAGCAGGCCGTTCAGCAGTTCGGCGCCGGTCAGCTTCACATGATCGGCAAGCTGGAAGCGCCGGCGGAAGCTCCGGTCGGCAATACCGCGATGCAGATACCCGTCCATGTCCTCGCCAGCCTCCTGGCCGGTGACCGTCAGAACGGTCTGTTCCTGCGTGATGGCCAGTTCGTCTGGCGAGGACGGATGCGACCGCCGAGCCATGGGGCTGGCTGCATGCCGCCGAGGCCATGATCGGCCAAGAGCATTCCAAGGGCCGCGCCGCCGGACGGCTCGCCATTCCTGAAGCCGCCGACCCCCAGGACCGGCACCGGGGATCAGTGCCTGAACCTTGGCGACAGGAGCAGGATCCTGGTCCCTTGCTCATCTTCGCCGTCCCTGGACGGCAGGGGCCGTTCCTCGACATGCGGACTGCTGGCTTGCAGCACGTCCAGCATGTCGGGAAAGCCATGGGCCACGTCCGGCATTCCCGCGATCTCGTAGGCGCTTTGCCCCAGCCCCGCATAATGGACGATGGAGCCTCCCCGCCGCGTCAGCCGTGCCGCGAAGAAGGCGCAGGAGATCAGGCACTCGTCCCCGATCTGGCGCGACTCGCCCCTTCTCGCCTGCCTTTGCGCCGCGTCCACCAGCCGGACCGTCAGCCGGTCGGGCACGATCGGGCGGTGCATGTAGCGCGCCAGCGTCGAGGCAAGGTGATACTCGAGCTCCGACGACAAGGCGACCTGGCTTTCGCGCATCCCCTCGATCACCAGGTCACGGGCGGCGGAGAGATATGTGTCCGTCATGAAACCCTCGGCATCAGTCTGAACGAAACCATTCCATAAGGAAAAGTTTGGCGCGGCGCCGTCGCAGGTCAAGTCCCTGCATCGATCCGAGCCACCTGAAATCACAGGATATTGCACGCAGTCCTCATGCCGGTGGCAGCAGGTTGCGGCGCGTGTCGAAAATTTTTCCCGCGACCCCTTGAAACCTGTGCCCTACCTGCCAACTCATGTCTCGCGTGATGCCAAGCGGGTCACGCAGGCCCCGCGCCGGTCGCCTGGCCGGTGCGGAGGAACCTCTCGAAATCTGTTTGTCCATGAGGAGAACGATATGACGTTCCGTCCACTCCATGACCGTGTTCTGGTCCGTCGCGTCCAGTCGGACGAAAAGACCAAGGGCGGGCTGATCATCCCCGACAGCGCCAAGGAGAAACCGGCCGAGGGCGAAATCATCGCCGTTGGCGAAGGCGCGCGCA
>NZ_JASSPE010000061.1:0-1957 GCF_030234105.1 Paracoccus sp. SSJ
CATGACCGTGTTCTGGTCCGTCGCGTCCAGTCGGACGAAAAGACCAAGGGCGGGCTGATCATCCCCGACAGCGCCAAGGAGAAACCGGCCGAGGGCGAAATCATCGCCGTTGGCGAAGGCGCGCGCAAGGATTCGGGCGAACTGATCGCGCCCGCGGTCAAGGCCGGCGACCGGGTGCTCTTCGGCAAATGGTCGGGCACCGAGGTCACGGTCGACGGCGAAGAGCTGCTGATCATGAAGGAAAGCGACATCCTGGGCATCATCGCCTGATCGTCCCCTTCCGATAACCCATTCTAGGAGCGATTTCGAAATGGCTGCGAAAGAAGTTAAGTTCAACAGCGACGCGCGTGACCGGATGCTGAAGGGCGTGAACATCCTGGCCGATGCGGTCAAGGTGACGCTTGGCCCGAAGGGGCGCAACGTGGTGATCGACAAGTCCTTCGGGGCGCCGCGGATCACCAAGGACGGCGTCTCGGTCGCCAAGGAGATCGAGCTTTCCGACAAGTTCGAGAACATGGGCGCGCAGATGGTGCGCGAAGTCGCGTCGCGCACCAATGACGAGGCCGGCGACGGCACCACCACCGCCACCGTTCTGGCCCAGGCCATCGTGCGCGAGGGCCTGAAGGCGGTTGCCGCCGGCATGAACCCGATGGACCTCAAGCGCGGCATCGACGTGGCGACCGCCAAGGTGGTCGAGGCGATCAAATCCGCCGCCCGCCCGGTGAACGACAGCTCGGAAGTGGCGCAGGTCGGCACCATCTCGGCCAACGGCGAGAGCTTCATCGGCCAGCAGATCGCCGAGGCGATGCAGCGCGTCGGCAACGAGGGCGTGATCACCGTCGAGGAAAACAAGGGCATGGAGACCGAGGTCGAGGTCGTCGAAGGCATGCAGTTCGACCGCGGCTACCTCTCGCCCTATTTCGTGACCAATGCCGACAAGATGATCGCCGAGCTGGAGGATGCCTACATCCTGCTGCACGAGAAGAAGCTCAGCTCGCTGCAGCCGATGGTGCCGCTGCTGGAATCGGTGATCCAGTCGCAGAAGCCGCTGCTGATCGTGGCCGAGGACGTCGAGGGCGAGGCGCTGGCGACGCTGGTCGTGAACAAGCTGCGCGGCGGGCTGAAGATCGCCGCCGTCAAGGCTCCGGGCTTCGGCGACCGCCGCAAGGCCATGCTGCAGGACATCGCCATCCTGACCGGCGGCCAGGTGATCTCGGAAGACCTGGGCATGAAGCTTGAGAACGTCACCATCGACATGCTGGGCCGGGCCAAGAAGGTCTCGATCAACAAGGACAACACCACCATCGTCGACGGCGCCGGCGAGAAGGCCGAGATCGAGGCGCGGGTGTCGCAGATCCGCCAGCAGATCGAGGAGACCACCTCGGACTACGACCGCGAGAAGCTGCAGGAGCGCGTGGCCAAGCTGGCCGGCGGCGTCGCCGTCATCCGCGTCGGCGGCATGACCGAGATCGAGGTCAAGGAGCGCAAGGACCGCGTCGACGACGCGCTGAACGCGACCCGGGCGGCGGTGCAGGAAGGCATCGTGGTCGGCGGCGGCGTGGCGCTGGTGCAGGGTGCCAAGGTGCTCGAGGGCCTGAGCGGCGCGAACTCGGACCAGGATGCCGGCATCGCCATCATCCGCCGCGCGCTGGAGGCGCCGATGCGCCAGATCGCCGAGAATGCCGGCGTCGACGGCGCCGTGGTGGCCGGCAAGGTGCGCGAGTCCTCGGACAAGGCCTTCGGCTTCAACGCCCAGACCGAGGAATATGGCGACATGTTCAAGTTCGGCGTCATCGACCCGGCCAAGGTGGTGCGCACCGCGCTGGAGGACGCCGCGTCCGTGGCCGGCCTGCTGATCACCACCGAGGCGATGATCGCCGAAAAGCCCGAGCCCAAGGCCCCCGCAGGCGGCATGCCCGACATGGGCGGCATGGGCGGCATGATGTAAACAAGCCCA
>NZ_JASSPE010000062.1:0-1950 GCF_030234105.1 Paracoccus sp. SSJ
CATGACCATTGAAACTTCTGGGAAACATCCGATTCCGCCGGGTTTTGGGGATGCCCTGGTCCAGCCTGGCGATTACGCCCGCATGTATGCCGAATCGATCTCGGACCCTGACGGGTTCTGGGGCCGCGAGGGCAGGCGGCTGGACTGGATCCACCCCTATTCCAGGGTGAAGAACACCGATTTCGCCATGGGCCAGGTCTCGGTGAAGTGGTTCGAGGACGGCATCCTGAACGCCTCGGTCAATTGCATTGACCGCCACCTGCCCGGGCGCGCGAACCAGACCGCGATCATCTTCGAGCCGGACGACCCGGACCAGCCGGCGCGCCACATCACCTATGCGGAACTGTCGGAAAAGGTGAACCGCTTCGCCAACGTGCTGCTGAGCCAGGGGGTGATGCGCGGCGACCGGGTGGTGATCTACCTGCCGATGATCCCCGAGGCCGCCTATGCCATGCTGGCCTGCGCGCGGATCGGCGCCATCCACTCCATCGTCTTCGCCGGCTTCTCGCCCGACGCGCTGGCCAACCGCATCAACGACAGCGGTGCCAAGCTGGTGATCACCGCCGACACCGCGCCGCGCGGCGGCCGCAAGACGGCGCTGAAGTCGAATACCGACGCGGCGCTGCTGCATTGCTCGGACCGGGTGCGCTGCCTGGTGGTCAGGCATACCGGCGACCAGACCAGCTGGATCGACGGGCGCGACGTGGACGTGCTGGCGATGATGGAGCAGGTCAGCCCGGATTGCCCGCCGCGGCCGATGAATGCCGAGGACCCGCTGTTCATCCTCTATACCTCGGGCTCGACGGGCAAGCCCAAGGGCGTGGTGCATTCGACCGCCGGCTACCTGCTTTATGCCGCGATGACGCATCAATACGTCTTCGACTACAAGGACGGCGACATCTTCTGGTGCACGGCCGACGTGGGGTGGGTGACGGGGCACAGCTATATCGTCTACGGCCCGCTGGCCAACGGCGCCACGACGCTGATGTTCGAGGGCGTGCCGACCTGGCCGGATGCCGGCCGCTTCTGGGCGGTCTGCGAAAAGCACGGGGTCAACCAGTTCTACACCGCGCCGACCGCCATCCGGGCGCTGATGGGGCAGGGGCCGGAATGGGTCGAGAAGCACGACCTGTCCAGCCTGCGGGTGCTGGGCACGGTGGGCGAGCCGATCAACCCCGAGGCCTGGGTCTGGTACGACCGGCATGTGGGCAAGGGGCGCTGCCCGATCGTCGACACCTGGTGGCAGACCGAGACCGGGGGTCACATGATCACCTCGCTGCCCGGCGCGATCGAGGCCAAGCCGGGCTCGGCGACGCTGCCCTTCTTCGGGGTCAGGCCGGTGGTTCTGGATGCCTCGAGCGGGGCGGTGCAGGAGGGCGACGGGGTCGAGGGGGTGCTGTGCATCGCCGACAGCTGGCCGGGGCAGATGCGCACGGTCTGGGGCGACCACCAGCGCTTCATGGAGACTTATTTCCAGCAATATCCGGGCTATTACTTCACCGGCGACGGCTGCCGGCGGGACGAGGACGGCTATTACTGGATCACCGGGCGGGTGGACGACGTGATCAACGTCTCGGGCCACCGGATGGGCACGGCCGAGGTGGAATCGGCGCTGGTGGCGCATGAGAAGGTGGCCGAGGCGGCGGTGGTGGGCTATCCGCACCCGCTGAAGGGCCAGGGCATCTATGCCTATGTGACGCTGATGAACGGGGTCGAGCCCAGCGACGAGCTGCGCGCCGACCTTGAGAAATGGGTGCGCACCGAGATCGGCCCGATCGCCAAGCCCGACCTGATCCAATGGGCGCCGGGCCTGCCCAAGACCCGTTCGGGCAAGATCATGCGCCGCATCCTGCGCAAGATCGCCGAGGACGATTTCGGCGCCCTCGGAGACATCTCCACGCTCGCAGACCCGGGCGTCGTGGACCAACTCATCGAAAACAGAATGAACCG
>NZ_JASSPE010000063.1:0-1743 GCF_030234105.1 Paracoccus sp. SSJ
TAGGTGTCGAAATGGATGCCCATGCTGGCGCCCATCGCCAGCCGCGAGCGCATGCCCGAGGAATAGCTGCCGAAGGGCTGGTGGTAATGCTGGCCCAGCTCGGCGAAATCCTCGACGTAATCGATCAGCTCGTCGGTATCCACGCCGTAGATGCGCGCCACGAAGCGCACGTTCTGCGCCCCGGTCAGCTCGGGGTGGAAGCTGCCGGCAAAGCCCACCGGCCAGGAGATGGTGCCGTCCGACAGCACCCGCCCGGCCGTGGGCGAGACCGTGCCGGCGATCATCCTGAGCAGCGTCGACTTGCCCGCGCCGTTGCGGCCCAGCAGCGCCACCGAGGCCCCGGTGGGGAACTCGGCGTTCAGCCGGTCCGCCACCAGCGTCTCGCGGCCCTTGAGCCGATAGCGCTTGGTCAGGTTCTCGAGCCGGATCATCGCGCTAGCGGCGGTCGCGGACGCTGTAATAGATCAGCACCAGGATCGACCAGCCCGCCAGCAGCATGCCGGTGATCATCGCCCAGAGCCAGGGCCGGTTCGGCTCGGTCGCGCTTTGCGCCACCTTGGGCTCGATATGGGCGGCCAGGTAGCGCGCCTGGCGCTGCGCCTCGGCCAGCGCCGTCTCATGGGCGATGCGGGCCGAGCGATAGGCGCCCTCGGCGAATTCGCGGTCCACGGCCAGCTTTTCGTATTCGGCCATCAGCTGGGCATAGCTCTCGCCCGCCGGTCCCTTGCCCTCGGCGCCGAACTTGGCACGCTCGGCGTCGATCAGCCGGCGCAGGGCGTCGATCTTCTGCTGCGACTGGGTGACGCGGTGGTCGGTGGGCTGGGCGTTGTCCAGAAGCAGGTCGTGGGCGACCAGCACCTCGGCCAGCTGCGCCTGCAGCCCGCTCAGCACCCCCATCTGCCCGGCCAGGTCCGCCTCGGGATCGACGATCTGCGAGCGCATGCGGAAGGCGGTCATCGCCTGGCGGGTCTCGGTCAGCTCGGCGCGGGCCTTGTCCAGCTCGGCCTTGGCCAGCCGGGTGGCGTCGTCCTGGGCGATGGTCGAGAGCTGGTTGATCTTGTCCGAGCTTTCCTGGAACACCGCCGCGGCGATCTCCTGCGCGTCCCGGGCGGTGAAGGCGCTGATCTTCAGCGTGATCAGCTGGGTGGTGCTGTCGTAGAGCACCTTGACCTGGCGCTGCCAGTAGTCGGTCAGGTCCTCGACATGGCCCTCGGGGTCGAAGGCGAAGACGAAGTCATGCGGCCAGGGCCCCGAGAAGCGCGCGCGCAGGTCGAGCCGGGCGTCGATCCTTTCGACCATGTCCTGGCTGCGGATGTATTCGTAGAGGATGTCGGTGTCCGAGGCGCTGGCGCCGCCGGCCAGCGGCGCCAGCCCGCCCAGCAGGTCGATCGAGGGGGTGGACTGTTCCTTGCGCACCGAGAAGCCGACGGTCGAGACATACTGGTCCTCGGCGCGCAGCCAGAGATAGGCGGCCCAGAGCAGGCTGGGCAGCAGCACCAGCGCCAGGAACGAGCCCAGGATCAGCCAGTGCCGGCGGCGCGGCTCGGCGATGCCGACGGTCGGGCGCACCGGCTGGTCCGGGGCGGCGGCCGGCTGCTGGGGCCGGACCCGGGCCAGAGGCTTTGCGGCCGGCTTCGCGGCAGGTTTCGGGGCCGGCTTCGCGGCGGGTTGCGCCATGGGCCGGACCGGGATCGGCTGGTCCTGCTGGCGCAGCGCCGGCGGCTTGGGATCGGCCGGGGCCGC
>NZ_JASSPE010000064.1:0-1555 GCF_030234105.1 Paracoccus sp. SSJ
TGCAGATCCGCATTGACATCGTTGCCATCGCAATGACACAATCGTTGCAACTGCAATGACACCGCAGGGAGGAGCCCCATGACCCAGCACGACCTGCCCCCCGGCATGACCCGCGCCGCCGTCGCCACCGGCACGCATCCGGGCTACATGCCCGGCTTCGGCAACGATTTCGAGACCGAGGCGCTGCCCGGCGCCCTGCCGCAGGGCCAGAACAGCCCGCAGAAATGCGAATACGGCCTTTACGCCGAGCAGCTGTCGGGCACCGCCTTCACCGCGCCGCGCGGCCAGAACGAGCGGACCTGGTGCTATCGCATCCGGCCCTCGGTCCGCCATACCGGCGATTTCGCGGCGATCGATCTGCCGCATTGGAAGACGGCGCCGAACCTGCGCGACGACATCGTCAGCCTGGGCCAGTATCGCTGGGACCCGATCCCGGTCCCGGAGGAGGAGCTGACCTGGATCACCGGCATGCGCACCATGACCACGGCCGGCGACGTGAACATCCAGGTCGGCATGGCGTCGCATGTCTACCTGGTCACCCGCTCGATGCAGGACGAATATTTCTTCTCGGCCGACAGCGAGTTGCTGGTGGTCCCGCAAGAGGGCCGGCTGCGCTTCTGCACCGAGCTGGGGGTGATCGAGCTGGAGCCGAAGGAGATCGCGATCCTGCCGCGCGGCCTCGTCTACCGCGTCGAGGTGCTGGAAGGCCCCTGCCGCGGCTTCGTCTGCGAGAATTACGGCCAGAAGTTCGACCTGCCGGGCCGCGGCCCGATCGGCGCCAATTGCCTGGCCAATCCGCGCGACTTCAAATGCCCGGTCGCCGCCTTCGAGGACCGCGAGGCGCGCTCGCGCGTGGTGATCAAGTGGTGCGGCCGGTTCCACGAGACCTGGATCGAGCACTCGCCGCTGGACGTGGTGGCCTGGCACGGGAATTACTGCCCCTACAAATACGACCTGCGCACCTATTCGCCGGTGGGCGCGATCCTGTTCGACCATCCCGACCCGTCGATCTTCACCGTGCTGACCGCGCCCTCGGGCCAGGAGGGCACGGCGAATATCGACTTCGTGCTGTTTCGCGAGCGCTGGATGGTGGCCGAGCACAGCTTCCGCCCGCCCTGGTATCACAAGAACATCATGTCCGAGCTGATGGGCAACATCTACGGCATCTACGACGCCAAGCCGCAGGGCTTTGCGCCGGGCGGCATCAGCCTGCACAACTGCATGCTGCCGCACGGCCCGGACCGCGACGCCTTCGAGGGCGCCAGCAACGCCGATCTGAAGCCCGAGAAGCTGGAGGAGACCATGAGCTTCATGTTCGAGACCCGCTTTCCCCAGCACCTCACCGAATTCGCCGCCCGCGAGGCCCCGATGCAGAAGGACTATATCGAGGTCTGGAACCGGCTCGAGAAGAAGTTCGACGGAACGCCCGGCGTCAAGTGAGGCCCCAAGGTCGAAGGCCGAGGGCCGAGAGCCGAGAGCCGGGGATATTTGCACAAGAAAGAAGGAGGCCGGATGTGGCTCTATTGCGGTCCTGGCTCGAAAGCGCCAATCAGGC
>NZ_JASSPE010000065.1:0-1508 GCF_030234105.1 Paracoccus sp. SSJ
GCTCCAGTCCAAGAATATCGCCCCGCATCCCCACACCCGCATAAGACACGTCATTAACGACGTCACTATGCACGTGCCTTAATCCATCAGCCCAAACTCAGGCAGGCGGTAACAATCGGGCCGTTACCAACGATCCGCGCTTGAAGATACATCTCAACCACAAGGCTCCCGGACCCAGGTGCTCGCAGGCATGTTGCGGTCAGCCCGCCTCAATATGTCACCGTCACGACCACCGTGTCCGAATAATTGCCGGGCGGCGGAGTGTTCTGGGGCGGCACTCTACCGTGGACCGTGAATGTCTGCGCCATCCCCGAACCGGCCGGGCAGGGCCCGCCGGCCATGGCTAGCGTGCGGCAATTCCCGCATCGACTGCGCCAAGATTGGTTTGCGCCTTCACCCGCGCGCCCGTACCCAGACGCCCCGCCGCTGCCACGGGCCATTGCATCGTCGCGCCCCCCAACACATAGCCCACCAGACCGGGATGCGAGACCGACGCGCCGCTTGCCCCCGCCAGCGTCAGATCGGCCAGCCGCAGCCGCGTGTCGCCTTGGTTCTGCACCACCAGATAGGTCGCATTTCCGGCGTTACGCAGCGTCCACGCCACCGCAGGATTGCTTGCGCCCCGCCCCGAGAAGAACACCGGGATGCGCAATTCGGTCGCAAAGTTCACGGCACCGCCGCGCCGGTGGGCTTGGTCCGGGACCTCGTTGATGATGATGCGATAGGCTTCCTCGCCGCGCACCGGCGCCTTGCTGGTGCGGACCACCCGGATGATCTGCGTCGCCCCCGGCGGCAGGCGCACGGCTGGTGGACTGACCACCACGTCGCCGGTGCGCTGCAGGCTTTCTTTCCCGCCCTGCTGGATCCAGCGAAAGCTGCGCGCTTGCGCGGTCATCGTGTCCCTACCCTCGTTGCGGATGGTCAGCGAGGTGGCGGCGCCCGGCGCCTGGACATCAAGCGTGACCGGCGAGACGCGCAGGCTTTGCGCCTGCATCGGGAGGGTCGAGGCAAAGGTGATTGCGGCGGCAACGAGACCCTTGCGAAGCAGACTGATCATGGTGCCGGTCCTTCAATAGGTGAGTGTGACCGTCACGGTGTCGCTATAGACACCGGGCGCCGGGGTGGTCTGCGGCGGAACGCGCCCATAAACCGTATAGGACTGCGTGGCCCCGGTGCCTGTGCCCGATTGAGTGTCAGTGCCGACGGTATCGCCCCAGTTGGCGGTATGGCCGGCATCGCGGAACAGTTGATAGCTGACCGTATCGCCTCCCGAGGCCATCTGGCGCGTGGTGATGGTCGCCTCAGGCCCGACGCCTTCGTTCAGGCCGATATCATAGGGCGTGGAAGCGGTGCAGGCGACCTGCAGCGTCGTGGTCGCATCGTAAGCCTGCGGTGAGGGCCGTCTGCTCTGACTTAGCAAATGGTCGTAAGGCATTGCCTTATGGCATGCGCTTCAGTTGTTTCACCAATCGAGATCTTCGCCGCTGATGAGGCTGGCCGTCGTCGGC
>NZ_JASSPE010000066.1:0-1054 GCF_030234105.1 Paracoccus sp. SSJ
GGCATTGTTGCAGAAGTCGGCTTCAGGACATGATGGCCCTTTCCCCAGCTGAGGTCAGGCCACGCGTTCGATCTCGGCGGTGCCGAGGGCGTTGAAGCGGTTCATCAGGGCGACGCGGATGTGGATCTCGGCTGTCTGGCGGTCGGGGTCCCTCGACGCGATCCGCTCGCCGAAGGATTTCAGATTCCTCATCCGGGCCTCGACCCGGCTGCGGACATGATAGCCGGACCACCTTTTCCAGATCGTCCGGCCGAGGCGCTGGGTTGCCCTCAGGATGTCGTTGCGGGCCAAGGCGGCGGGGCAATCTTCTTTCCAGAGGCGGCCATTTCTGCGGATGGGAATGATCCCTGTGCCACCTCGCGCAAGGATCGCCGAATGGCAACGGCGGGTGTCGAAGGCGCCATCACCGGTAACGGTGCCGATTTCCTCGTCTTCCGGGATCTGGTCCAGAAGATCAGGGAGCACGGGGCTGTCGCCCTCGCGGCTAGAGGTGAATTCCACCGCCCGGATGTCGCCGGTCGCCGTGTCCATCGCCAGATGGACCTTGCGGTACTGGCGGCGGCGGTGGGTGCCATGCTTCCTCGCCAGCCACTCTCCGTCGCCCAGGAACTTGATCCCGGTGCTATCCACCAGCAGGTTCAGAGGGCCCGGAGCCCGGCGCGACGAAAGCTGGACCACGATTGTCTTCTGGCGGCGGCTGAGCGTGGAGAAGTCCGGGACCGGCCAGTCCAGACCAGCCATCTCGAGGATGCTGGCGACCATTCCGGTCGTTTGCCGAAGCGGCAGGCCGAAGAGCACCTTGATCATCAGACAGAACTGGATGGCGGCGTCGGAGAAGACCGGCGGACGTCCGGGCTTGCCTGCCTTCGGCGCAAGCCAGTCCATGTCCCGGTCTAGCCAGACGAGCAGAGATCCGCGCCGCTTCAGCGCGTCGTTATAGGATTTCCAGTTGGTCGTACGGTAGCGGGCAGGTTCGGGCTTGCTCATGGCAGGCTCTTAACCCACCGGATTCACGCCGTGAATCCCGGAAGCTCATGAGTTCTGCAACAACGCT
>NZ_JASSPE010000067.1:0-927 GCF_030234105.1 Paracoccus sp. SSJ
ATCAGGAAGAAGAAGATCGCCGCGCAGATCGCCAGATAGGCGTAGTGCCAGGTCTTCTCCAAGGGCGAGGCATAGGTCGGAAGCGCCATGGCGGTTACCCCAGTTTCAGGTTGTCGATGCCGACGAGACGGTCGTAGACCCAGTAGAGGATCAGCACCCCGCCCAGCAGCAGCGCCGCCAGCGCGGCCGCCATGGACCAGTTCAGCGTCTGCGTCATGTGCATCGCGATCATGTTGGAGATCAGCTGCCCCGACGAGCCGCCGACCAGCGCCGGCGTGATGTAGTAGCCCACCGCCAGGATGAACACCAGCAGCGCCCCCGCCCCCAGCCCCGGCAGGGTCTGCGGGAAATAGATGCGGCGGAAGGCGGTCCAGCTGGTCGCGCCCAGGCTGCGCGCGGCGCGCACATAGCTGGGATTGATGGTGCGCATCACCGAATAGAGCGGCAGGATCATGAAGGGCAGCAGGATATGGGTCATGGCGATGATCGTGCCGGTCTGGTTGAAGATCATCTGCAGCCGCTGGTTGTTGCCGATCACCCCCAGCCAGACCAGCACGTCGTTGACCACGCCCTGCTGCTGCAACAGCACGATCCAGGCCGTGGTCCTGACCAGCAGCGAGGTCCAGAACGGCAGCAGCACCAGGATCATCAGCAGGTTGGACTGCCGCATCGGCAGGGTGGCCAGCAGATGCGCGACCGGAAAGCCCAGGAGGAAGGTGGTGGCGGTGATGGCCAGCGACAGCCAGAAGGTGCGCAGGAACAGCTTGCCGTAGATCTGCTGCTGCGCCGGGGCGGAGACGATGTCGCCCTGGTCGTCGCGGGTGCGGTCCACCGCCGCGAGGTAGAAGTTGGCGGTATAGGGCGAGGCGGCCTCGCGCATCACCGACCACAGCCGGGGATTGCCCCACCGGGCGTCCATCTCCAGGA
>NZ_JASSPE010000068.1:0-907 GCF_030234105.1 Paracoccus sp. SSJ
GCGCGGTTCTCTTGAGGTATCGGTTCTTGCTGAGGGTCGTTTGAAGCCTTCGAACCTTGTTGCGGTGGGTGCGCAGGTTTCGGGTCGGATCACCGAGCTGGCGGTGGTTCTGGGCCAGCGGGTGGAGCAGGGCGACCTGATCGCGCGGATCGACTCGGTCCAGCAGGCCAACGAATTGCGCACCGCACAGGCGGCGCTGGCCAATCTCAAGGCGCAGATGGCCGAGCGGCGCGCCGTGCTGGCCCTGGCCGAAAAGACCCTGGAACGCCAGCAGAACCTGATCCGCTCGAACGCCGCCTCGCGCAGCACCATGGACAGCGCCCAGCAGGATGTCGACGTCGCCCGCGCCCAGATCGCCGCGCTGCAGGCCCAGATCGCCCAGGCCGAGGTCGCCATCGAGATCGCCCGCACCGACCTCGACTATACCCGCATCACCGCCCCCATGGCCGGCACCGTGCTGGCCATCGTCAGCCAGGCCGGGCAGACGGTGAACGCGGTGCAGTCCTCGCCCACCATCGTCGTGCTGGGCCAGCTCGACCGCATGGACGTGCATGCCGAGATCTCCGAGGCCGATATCGGCAAGGTCCGGCCCGGCCAGAAGGTGCGCTTCAGCCTGCTCGACGACAGCGGCCGCAGCTACGAGGGCGTGCTGGACAGCATCGCGCCGGCGCCGCAGAGCATCGTCAACGACAGCGCCATCCAGGGCGGCACCGGCACCGACAGCAGCAGCGGCGCGATCTACTACACCGGCATCGTCCCGGTCGAGAACCCCGACGGCCGGCTGCGCAGCTACATGACCGCCCAGGTCAGCATCGTGCTGGGCGCGGCGCAGGACGTGCTGACCATCCCGTCCAGCGCGCTCGGCCGGCGCAATCCCGACGGCAGCCACCAGGTCCGGGTGCTGGGC
>NZ_JASSPE010000069.1:0-860 GCF_030234105.1 Paracoccus sp. SSJ
CTAGGGCGTGTGGGGATTCATCGTGAGTTGATAACGGCAGCAGCGAGGTAGACCATTGCTTCGAAGCTCTGATCGGTTTTGCAGGCACGCATAGCGATGCGCTTGAACTCCTTCAGCTTGCAGAAGAAGTTCTCGATGAGGTGGCGCCAGGCGTAGATGTCGGGGTCGATCCTGAGTTTCTGCGCGCGGGCGGGGTGTTGTGAGATCACGATCCGAGCGCCGCGGTCGTTCAACTCGGCAACCAATGCATTGCTGTCGAAGGCCTTGTCGGCGATCAGCCCGTCGAAAGCGATCCCGTCGATCAGCGGCGGCACCTCGACGCTGTCGTAGCGCTGGCCCGGCATCAGACGGAAGCGCACGAGGTTGCCCAAGGCATCGGTGAGGGCCAGAATCTTGGTCGTCATGCCGCCTTTGGAGCGGCCAATGGCCTGGCTCTGAGTCCCCCCTTTGCGCCCTGACCATGACGGTGGACCTTGACGATCCTTTCGGCGCGGCGCTCGAACCGGTGGCGCGCTCGCGCCTCAAACATCGACCATGGCATATTCCAGGTCAGGCTCATCCGACAGCGCATCGAATATGCGCCTGAAAACATCGGCTTCCCGCCAATCTCGGAACCGCCGGAACGCCGTGTTCCAGTTGCCGAACCGCTCCGGCAGGTCGCGCCACGGACTGCCCGTGCGCACAATCCACAGCACCGCCTCCAGAAACAACCGGTTGTCTTTGCCGCTGCGTCCAGGGTCGCTTGGCTTACCCAGACAATGCGGCTCGATCTTCGCCCACTGGGCATCCGTCAGAACATCGCGATCCATCCGGAGGATGAATCACATCAACCCCCGTTTGTGAATCCCCACACGCCCTAG